>SKSR01000280.1 GCA_007122885.1 Gemmatimonadota bacterium | reverse complement strand
CCTTCTCCCCCCGCCGGCCCCGCCGGCTCGGGCTGGAGAAAGTACCCTGTGGTGAACTCCCAGTCCCCGGTCCGGTGGACCAGCTTCGCCCCCATGCCGTGATCGTCCTCGAGACCCAAGTAGTAGGGCAGCTCGAACCACCAACTGTGGGAGTTGTAAGGAAGATTCCCGAAGGGAACCTGGGTGACCCCCACCTCCACCCGAGTATCGGGCGAAAGGAAGTAATCCAGCCACCCTTCCTTGATGAAGTGGGTGTTGAAGGTGGGGTAGAAGCGGTATTCGAACCGGAGGCCCACTCCGTGTGACCGACCGCGAACGTTCACCCTCCAGGTATCCCAGGTGAACTGCACGTCGTCAGTGCCCCGATCCGCCTCGAACCAGGTCCTAAGGAGGTTGAAGCGAACCGCCCCACCCACCGTGAGAAAGTCGGGCCCCCGCCAGTCGGAAGCCTCATCTTCGGCAGACCGGACGGACGGGGCTTGGAGAGAGTCCGCCTGGCCGGAAGCCGGGTGGGGAGCGACCGGCCGGCGGGACACCGCCTGGTCAGTAGCCGCCTGACCGGAAGCAGCCTGACCGGAAGCGGACTGGCCGGACAGAGGGGCCGGCCCCAGGAGAGATGCAGGGCTCGGAGAGCCCCAGGACCCCGAGCCGGAGTGGAACACAGGGGCACATGCGGACGCCAGAATCGACCCCACCGTCAGTACGAGCCGGAGCCGCGAGCCGCGAAACCTCGTCGCCGTGGCTTCCATCTTCACGTTCATCGACACGCCCCTACCATAAGCTTCTTCCCCGGACTTCCCCGGACTCCTGCCCCATGGAGGGGGCATCACCGAAGAGTGGAAGAAAGGAGAATCCTCCACCCACGAAAGGGCAAGGTGGGGGGCCCCGGGGAAAACCTCCCTCTTCCGGTCCGACAGTGCGCACTCCGGTCCAACGGCCCCCATTCCGGTTCAACGCCCCCCATTCCGGTTCAAGGCCCCCCCTTTCCGGCCGAGGGGCCCGTTTCCGGTCCGAAGGCTCCGTGTTTCCGGTCCGAGAGTCCCGTTTCTGGGCCTGGGTCCCCATCTTTGGGCCTGGGTGCCAGCTCCCGGTCCGAGGCCGGCGAACCGGCACCTTTCCGCCCGAGGTCGGACTGCCCATACTTGACTTGCACCCGGGGAACGATCCGTCAGTCGTAAGGGGAAGAAGAGGACCGTGAGCGGCCCCAGAGAAGGACCCCAGGGAGGACCCAATCCGAGAGGAGCCCCCCGGGGGCCTTTCCCCCGCCGATGCGTAGAACGAAGGCGGGGGGTGGCGCGGGCTCTCTACCTTCTGAGCATATTCGCGCTCACCGCGGGAGGCTGCATCGGCGCACTTCAGCGTGAATCCCTGACTCCCGACGATGTCCATCGCCTTCTCCTCCCGGAGATCCAGAGCCACCAGCCGGGGACGGCGTACGAGCTGATCCGAACCCTTCGGCCCGAGTGGCTAGAAAACGACGGGGAGGGACCCCGGGTGTACTACCTCTCCCGGGAAGCGGCAGGCGTGGACGCCCTCCGGACCCTGCCGCTCCGGGAGATCCGGGAGCTGGAGTACCTGACCCCGGAGGAGTCCCGGGGCCGGCTGTCCAGCGAGCACCCGAGGGGAGCCATCGTGGTCTATTTCCGCGACCGGCGGTAAGAGCCCGCCGTTGACCTCCTCCCGCGGCCACCCTCGCCGGATCTTCGTCGGGTGGAGCGCCCCCACGCTGCACCGGGCGGTCCAACTCCTGGTGGATCGGCCCCGGGCGAGGGCCGGCTCGACGGACCTCCCCCTGAACGACATCCTGCTGGCTCTTCCGGGACGGCGGGCCGGCCGGCGGCTCCTGGAACTCCTCTTGGACGCCGCCGAGGCCCGTGGGCTCCGCCTCCTGCCACCGGAGGTAACCACCTTGGGCGCCCTCCCCGAGCGCCTCTACCACCCTCCGGATCCGGCCCCGGACCCCGTCCTCGAACGAGCGGCCTGGAGGGCGGCCCTGGGCGGCGCCTCCACCGAGGATCGGGCCGTTCTCCTGGCTCGCGCGGAAGAGCGGCACGAAAAACAGGACGAGGCGTGGCTCCGCCTGGCAGGAACCCTTCGCACCCTGCACAGGGAAGTGGCCGCCGGGGGATGGACCTTCCGGGAAGTGGCCGAGCATTGCGACGGAGAGCTCTATTTCGACGACGAGGCCCGTTGGCGGGCCTTGGCGCGCATCCAGGAACGGTACGAAACCATCGTCGAGGGCTCCGGACGGATGGACCGGGAAAAGGCCCGACGGAGAGCTCTGTCCGAGGGCCGTGCGGCCACGGACCGGGAAGTCTGGGTCGTAGCCGCAGTGGACGTGCCACCCGTGCTGCGCCGGTTCGTCCTGGAGACGGCCACACCGACCCCCCCAACCGTGGTCATCCCGGCCCCGGAGGAACGGGCTTCCGCCTTCGATGAAGTGGGTCGGGCACTGCCCGAAGCGTGGAGCCGGGACGATCTCCCGGATCTCGAAGACCGGGTCCGGGTCGTGGACGGACCTGCGGACCAGGTCGAGGCGGTGATCGGTGCCTTGGCCGGACTGGAGGAAGCCCTCTCGCCGGAGCAGGTAACCCTGGGAAGCCCGGACCCGGAAGTGAGCCCTTACTTGGCGGAACGGATGGCGTGGGACGGAGTGCCGGCCCGGGAGCCTCCGGGCCGACCGGTGGAACGGACCGCCCTCTTCCGGCTCCTCCAGGCCGCCTCCGACTACCTGGAGGACCGGAACTTCGAGGCCTTCGCCTCCCTGATCCGTCATCCCACCGTGGAGGCCGCTCTCCGAAACTCGGGACCAGAGCAAGGAAGGGGTACCGAGGCAGGTCGTCTATCGGTCCCCTCTCTCCCGGCCCTCTCGGACGCGTACCATGCCCTCCATCTCCCGACCCGGCTGGACTCCGGGACCGTCGTCGACAATGCCGGCTGGGAGCTAGAGGGCGTACGCTCCGCTTCGGGCGACGGAGCCGACGACGGCGAAGGCTCGGAGGCTCGGCCCCACGCGGAAGCCGGGAGAGCTCGCCCGGGCCGACATCGATGGACGAGGATGCCGGCCCCCACCATGGCCCGCCTCCTCGATGAGCTGGAGCTTCTCCTGGAGCCCCTCACCGGTGGAGAGCACCCCACACCGAGCTCGGGCCGGAGGGGCCGGAAATTGCTCCTGAAGGAATGGGGCGAGCCGCTCCGGCGATTCCTGGTCTCCCTCCACGGCACGGCCCCATTGGACCGGCGCCGGGAGGCGGACCGGGAGACCCTGGAGGTAGCCGAGCGGATCCGGGAGGTACTGGACGTCTTCACGGACCTTTCCGGCGAGCTCGATCCGGGACCGGTATCCGCCCACCGGGCCTTGGGCCTCCTCCTGGAAGAGCTCCGATGGATGGAGCCCGTCCCTCCGGAGACCTCCCAAGAGGCGGTGGAGATCCTGGGTTGGCTGGAGCTACCCTTGGACGACGCCCCCGTCCTGGCCGTCACGGGGATGAACGAGCCGCACGTTCCGGAGGCCGTCACCGCCGACCCCTTCCTCCCCCACGAACTTCGGCAGCGGCTCGGGCTCTTGGACAACCAGGGCCGCTGGGCCCGCGATCTTCTCCATCTGCGGGTGATGTTCGAAAGCCGGGATGAGTTGACTCTCGTAACCGGAAGGCGGGACGCGCAGGGCAACCCCCTCCGCCCCTCCCGGCTCCTCCTGGGCGGCTCGGCCCAGGAGGTGGCTCGCAAGATACAGGACTTCCTGGGAGG
>SKSR01000178.1 GCA_007122885.1 Gemmatimonadota bacterium | reverse complement strand
TGCCGGAGCTGGAGACCGTGGCGGCGCTCTACGGCATCGAGCCGGTCCACAGGGATGGACTGGAGAGGGAGGTCCGTCCGTCTCCGGAAACCCTGGTGGCCGTTCTGCAGGCCCTGGGTGCCCCGCTGGATGACGTGGCGCGGGCAGGAGAAGTCCTCAGGGCCCGGAGGGCCACCATCGCCGATCGATTCGTCCCCCCGGTACACGTGGCGTGGGTTGGAAGGGGAGGGGCGGTCCCGGTGCCGCCTCGGGCTTCGGTGGGCGGCCGGGTCGAGCTCCGGGTCCGGCTCGAAGATGGTACGGAGCGGGAATGGGGGGAGCGGATCCGGGGCCCCGGCGACGACGGGCGGGTAGCCCCCCCTCGTCCCTTTTCGGCGGCGACCCCCGCCGCCGGCCCCTGGATTCCACTTCCGGCGGATCTCCCCCCGGGTCGCCACCGGCTCACCGTGGCTTGCGAAGGGGAGGAGGGCGACACACTGCTCGTCGCCGCGCCGGTGCAGGCGTACCAGGGCGATGAAGGAACCTCCCGTCGGTGGGGACCGTTTTTTCCCGTGCACGCTCTCCGGCGGAAGGGAAGCTGGGGGGTGGGGGACCTGTCGGCATTGGAGGAGGTTCTGGCGTGGGTGGGCCGCCGGGGAGGGAGTGTCGTAGGGACCCTTCCCTTGTTTTCGGCCTTCCTGGACGGTCCCGTGGAGCCGAGTCCGTACGCGCCCGTGAGCCGGCTCTTCTGGAACGAGCTCTATCTGGATCCCCACCGACTCCCGGAATGGGAGCGGTGTCCGGAAGCTCGGGAGCTCGTGGCCTCCTCCCGCTTCCGGAAGGCCGTGGAGGACCTGGAGGGAGGGGAGCTCGTGGATTATGAGTCCGCCGCCGCACTGCGGCACGAAGTCCTCCTACACCTGGCCCGGACCTGGCAGGACGAAGGAGGGGTGGAAGGGGCGGAGCTCCAGGACTTCTCGGAAGTCCGGCCCGAGGTGAGAGTGTACGCCTCCTTCCGGGCCGCTGTCGCCCAGCTGGGACTTCCGGGTCCCCGGTGGGACGAGTCCTGGCGGGAAGGGGGAATTCCGCCGGAGGCGTCGGATGAGGAGCAGCGAATCCTTCATCTCTACGTCCAGTTGCGGATGGCCGGGAGGGTGAGGGAAGTAGCGGATTCTGGGCGCCGGCACGGGGCGGGGCTGTACCTGGACCTGCCCCTGGGCAGCCATTCCAGGGGCTTCGACGTCTGGGCGAATCCGGGGCTCTTCGCCGAGGACGTGAGCCTGGGAGCACCCCCGGACGCCTTCAACCCTGAGGGGCAGAGCTGGGGCCTTCCACCCCTGATTCCCGAAGCCTCCCGTCTCGAGAAGCACGACCATCTCCTGAAGGTTCTCACGGGGCTCATGGAGCCCTCGGACCTTCTCCGTATCGACCACGTGATGGGGCTTCACCGGCAGTACTGGGTCCCGAAGGGGAGGACCGCGGAGGAAGGTGTCTACGTCCGCTACCCGGCGGAGGAGCTCTACGCGCTCCTTTCACTGGAGTCCCACCGGCGAGAGACGGTGCTGGTGGGAGAGGACCTGGGAACCGTCCCGCCGGAGGTTCGGTCGGCCATGGATCAGGTGGGCCTTCGAAGGAGCTACGTGGTCCCGTTCCAGGTCCGCACGGACACGGATCCGCCCGAGCTGGCCCCCGTACCCGACGGAGCGGTGGCGTCCCTGAACACCCACGACCTCCCCACGTTCGCCGGATTCTGGGGTGGTGGGGACCCGGATACGCCCGACTCGCCGCCCGTCTCCGGAGAAGGGGAGGCCCGGCCGTCGGAGGCCGGCGGCGATCCTGGGCCGTCCGACCGTGGTGCGGAGGACGCTCTGCCCCCCGAGCCCGGATCGGAAGAAGAATGGAAGGAGGTATGCCGCCGGGCCATGCGGTCGGCGGCCGGGATGGCGCCGGATGGGAGTGAGGACGACCTGAGGGCCCTCCTGGTAGGACTCCTCCGCTGGTTGGGCCGGAGTCGGGCCGGTCTGGTCCTCGTGAACGGCGAGGACCTCTGGCTCGAGACCCGACCCCAGAACCGGCCCGGCACGACCCACCCTGAGAACTGGCGAGGGCGGGTTCGGCATTCGCTGGCGGAGATCGTGGATGATCCGTACGTGACCGAAGCCCTGGACGCCCTCCACAGGGCCCGGGGAGGAGAACCCAGATGACCGAATTGACCGAGGACGACCTTCACCTCTTCAACGAGGGCACTCACCTTCGCCTTTACCGGAAGCTGGGGGCGTACCCCCTGGGCTCGGACGGCGCCGAAGGAGTCCGCTTCGCCGTGTGGGCCCCCAATGCCCGGTCGGTCTCGGTGGTGGGCGACTTCAACGAGTGGGACGGGGACCGGCATCCTATGGAACCCCGGGGCGCCTCCGGGATCTGGGAAACGGTGGTCCCGGAGGCCGAATCCGGATCCGTGTACAAGTACGACATTCGATCGGCCCACGGTGGGTACCGGGTGAAGAAGGCGGACCCGTTCGGGTTCCGCCACGAGGAGCCGCCGCAGACCGCCTCGGTGGTCTGGGACCTGGAGTACGAGTGGGGGGACGGCGATTGGATGGCGGAGCGGGGCGAGCGAAACTCCCACGACGCTCCCATGTCCGTGTACGAGGTCCACCTGGGCTCGTGGAGGCGAGATCCCGAGGACCCTGCCCGGTTCCTGAGCTACCGGGAGATGGCTCCCCTCCTGGTGGATCACCTGAGGCGGACGGGTTTCACCCACGTGGAGCTCCTCCCGATCATGGAGCACCCGTTCTACGGTTCGTGGGGGTATCAGACCACAGGATACTTCGCTCCTACGAGCCGATACGGTACGCCTCAGGACTTCATGTACCTGGTGGACCACCTGCACCAGCACGGCTTCGGGGTCATCCTCGACTGGGTCCCGTCCCACTTCCCTTCGGACGAGCACGGCCTGGGCTATTTCGACGGGACGCACCTCTTCGAGCACGCGGATCCCCGGCAGGGATTCCATCCCGACTGGGATAGCTTGATTTTCAACTATGGTCGGAACGAAGTCCGGAGTTTTCTCCTTAGTAGCGCCCTCTTCTGGCTGGATCACTACCATGTGGACGGGATTCGCGTGGACGCCGTAGCCTCCATGCTCTACCTGGACTATTCCCGAGAGGACGGGGAATGGATCCCCAACGAGTACGGGGGGCGGGAGAACCTGGACGCGATCCAGTTCCTCCGGCAGTTCAACGAGTCCGTGTACCGCGAGTATCCGGATGTCCAGACCATGGCGGAGGAATCCACCGCCTGGCCCATGGTGTCCCGCCCTACTTACGTGGGCGGGCTCGGCTTCGGGATGAAGTGGGACATGGGTTGGATGCACGACACGCTTCAGTACGTGGGGCGCGATCCGGTCCATCGCTCGTACCATCACAACGAGATCACCTTCCGGGCCGTCTACGCCTTCAACGAGAACTTCATGCTCCCCCTGTCCCACGACGAAGTGGTTCACGGGAAGGGATCGCTTCTGAACCGCATGCCGGGGGACGACTGGCGGAAGAGGGCCAACCTCCGGCTCCTCCACGCCTACCAGGCCACACAGCCCGGGAAGAAGCTTCTCTTCATGGGGGGCGAGCTGGGGCAGGAATCGGAGTGGAACCACGACGGCGAAGTGGAGTGGAGCCTCCTGGACGAGCCGGGCCATCAGGGGATCCTGCGGCTCGTGGGGGACCTGAACGCCCTCTACGCCCGGGAGCCGGCCCTCCACCGGGGAGATTTCGATCCCCGGGGCTTCGAGTGGATCGATGCCAACGATTCCACGAGGAGCGTGGTGAGCTACCTGCGACGGATTCCGGGTGACGCCCCGAACGGAGGACACGATCTGGCGGTGGTGTTCAACTTCACCCCGACTCCGCAGGAAAACTGTCGCGTGGGGGTTCCCTCGGCGGGGTGGTGGGAGGAAGTCCTGAACACGGACGCGGAGCGGTACGGGGGGAGCGGGGTGGGAAATCTCGGCGGGATGGAGGCCGTTCCGGTCCCCTTTCACGGCCGGTACCATTCCCTGGTGATCACCCTCCCGCCCCTGGGGGCGGTGATCTTCAGGGCTCCGAGCGGGAAGCCTGGGGAAGAGCGTTGACCGCAGGAGTCCGTTGAGTACCCAATACGTCTGCGTCCACGGCCACTTCTACCAGCCCCCCAGGGAGAACCCCTGGCTGGAGGAGATCGAGCGGGAGGAATCGGCCGAGCCCTTCCACGACTGGAACGAGCGGATTACGCACGAGGCCTACGCTCCGAACGCCTTTTCCCGGGTCCTGGACGATCGCGGCGCCATTACCCGGATCGTGAACAATTACGGTTGGATGAGCTTCAACTTCGGGCCCACCCTCCTGGCGTGGATGGAGCGGAAGGCCCCGGAGACCTACGAGGCCGTTCTGGAGGCCGACCGGAAGAGCCAGGAACGGTTCTCCGGTCACGGCTCGGCGCTGGCCCAGGCGTACAACCACACCATTCTGCCTCTCTCCCTGCCCCGGGACCTGAAAACCCAGGTCCACTGGGGTATCCGGGATTTCGAGCACCGCTTCGGCCGGAGTCCCGAGGGGATGTGGCTTCCCGAGACGGCGGTGGACCGTCCCACCCTCCAGGCCCTGGCGGAGGCCGGGATCCGCTTCACGATCTTGGCCCCCCGGCAGGTGGCCTCGGTCCGGCCTCCCGGGGGGGAATGGACGAAGGTCCGGGGGGACGAGCTGGACACCACCCGGCCGTACCGGGTTCGGCTGGATGGGGGCCATGAGCTGGCCGTCTTCTTCTACCACGGCCCCCTTGCCCGTGCCGTGGCTTTCGAACGCCTTCTATCGGATGGAGTGGCATTCGCCCGTCGGCTCATGGGAGACCACCGCTCCCGGAACGGGCTCACCCACATCGCCACCGACGGGGAGACCTACGGTCACCATCACCGGCACGGTGAGATGGGGCTGTCGGCGGCCCTGGAGCTGGTGGAGGAGACCGAAGGTGTGGAGCTCACGAACTACGCCGAGTATCTCGAGCGTCATCCCCCCGAATGGGAGGCCACGGTCAAGGACGGCACCTCGTGGAGCTGCGCCCACGGGGTGGAGCGGTGGCGCTCCGACTGTGGATGTTCCACCGGCGCCCATCCCGAATGGAGTCAGAAGTGGCGAGAGCCCCTGCGCCAGGCCCTGGACGATCTCCGAGGGTGGCTGGACCCCCTCTACGGGGAGGCGGCCGGAGAGCTCCTGAGCGACCCGTGGGGGGCCCGGGATCGGTACATCGACGTCGTTCTCGATCGAGGGGCCGAGAGCGTCCGCCGCTTCCTGGACCGGGAGGGGAACCGTGTCCTGCGAGGGGGCGAGCGGGCCAGGGCGCTCCGGCTTCTCGAGCTCCAACGTCACGCCATGCTCGTGTACACGAGTTGCGGCTGGTTCTTCGACGACCTGAGCGGATTGGAGACCTTGCAGGTTCTCAAGTACGCCGCCCGGGCGCTGCACCTGGCGGAGGGTCTCCTGCCCCAGTCGGTGGAAGAGGCGTTCCTGGACACCCTGGATTCGGCCTCCTCCAACGTACCGGACGGGGGTAGCGGCAGAGAACTCTACGAGGCGAAGGTTCGGCCCCTCCAGGTGGGGCTATCCAAGGTGGCGGCCCACCACGCCGTCTCCACCCTCTTCGACAACGGGGAGGCGTCCCCGGACGGGGAGCGTACGGTCTACTGCTACTCGGTGCAGGTGGCGGAAGAACGTCGAGTGGACTCGGGCCGGGCCCGGCTCGGGGTGGGCCGGGTCCGGGTGGCCTCCCGGATCACGGCAACCTCCGCCGAGGTGAGTTACGCGTTCCTCCATCTGGGCGACCAGAACCTGGTGGGCGGTGTGAGGAAGTTCCAGACCCTGGAAGCCTACCGGGCCCTGACCGCCGAGGTTCTGGAAGCCTTCGAGAGCGGAGACTACCCCCAGGTGATCCGGACCCTCGACAGGGAGTTCCGGGCCGAAACATATTCTCTGCATTCCCTTTTTCGGGACGAGCAGGAGCGGATCGTGGAGCTCATCCTCGACGAATCCCTGGCCGAGGCGGAGGACGTCCTCGTCCACCTCTACGAGAGCCGGGCTCCCCTCATGGGCTTTCTCGCCCGGCTTTCCGTGGCCCAGCCGGCCCCGTTCAAGACCGCCGGCGAGTTCGTGGTCGGGACCCGGCTTCGGCGGGCGCTGGCGTCCGACCCGCCCGACGTGGAGCGGGCTCGCTCACTGGTGGCCGAAGCCCGCCGAAACCGACTTCGGCTGGCCGAGGACGAGGTCGCGTACCGGTTGGGCGAAGCCCTCCACAGGCTCCTGGAGGCCCTCCAGGATGACCCGGCCGATCGCGGGCGCCTGGACCGGGTGCTGGAGGCCACCGGGTTCCTGGCGGAGATTCCGTATACCGCTGACCTCTGGTGGGCCCAGAACCACTACTTCCGAATTCTGGAGGAGGTCTATCCCGTCTACGCGGCCCGGGCTTCCAAGGACCGGGAGGCGGCCCGTTGGCTCCAGGACTTCCGGACCGTGGGGTGGAGGCTGAATGTGGCCGTCCCGAAGATGGGTTCCTGAAGGCGGGCCTCAGCCTCGCGGAGGGCCTTCTCTCTTCATGCCGAGGCTCGGGACGCCCCTCAGGAGGTCCCCGAAACGGATTGGGCGCCTCGTAGGAGCCGCAGCCCGTTCAGGACCACCAGGAGGGTGCTGCCCTCGTGGGCCACCACCGCCAGGGTCAGGGGGATCCCCACCGTTCCTGCGGCGATGACGAGGGCGGCCATCCAACCTACGCTGAACCAAACGTTCTGACGCACGACCCGGCGGGTCCTCCGTCCCAGGTGGAGGAGGTAGGACACCTGCGGCACCTCGTCGCTCATGAGGACTACGTCGGCAGTCTCGATGGCCACGTCCGTACCGGCGGCGCCCATGGCGACTCCCAGGTCCGAGGTGGCCATGGCCGGTGCGTCGTTCACCCCGTCGCCCACCATGGCCACGGTCCAGGACCGGTTCCGCAGCTCCCGAACGGCCGCCACCTTCTCGTCCGGAAGGAGCCCCGCCAGGATCTCGTCCACAGGGAGCTGTCGGGCCACCGCCTCCACCGTGGCCGGGTGGTCCCCGGACAGGACGGTGACCCACTTCACCCCTCCGGCCTTCAGTCTCTCGATGGTCTCCGCCACGTGGGGCTTGAGAACGTCCCCGAAGGCCAGGGCGCCCAGCACCTCCCCGTCGGTACCCACGTATGTGACCGAGTGGCCGAGGGCGCTCTGCTCGGCTCGCCATCGCTCCAGCCCCTCGTCGGGCGTCGCCTGGCACCGGCCAGCCATGACCCGGTTCCCCACCCAGACCTTCCGGCCGTCCACCTCCCCTTGGACGCCCTCCCCCGGAAAGGCGTGGAAGGCCCCGGCGGGCGAGGGGCGAGGGTTCAAGCGTCCGGCAGCTCGAGCCACCGCTTTCGCCAGATGGTGTTCCGAATGGCCCTCCACCGCCGCCGCCAGACGGAGAAGCTCCTCCTCGTCCATCTCGAGCGCTCGGCCCTCGAGCTCCCTCCCCGCGTATTCGGGCGCGTCCAGCTCCCGCACCTCCACTTTTTCCGCTTCGGAGGAGGACTCCTCCTCATGAACGCGCCCCTTCCACCCGGCCCGGTCGGGATCCCCCCTGTCATGGAGCGCCGCTCCGGTCCGGGTCGTCGCCAGGTCCACCAGCCGGGGCCTTCCCTCGGTGAGAGTGCCCGTCTTGTCGAAGGCCACGGCGTCCACTCCTCCGGCCCCGTCAAGATGCGCCCCGCCCTTGAAGAGGATCCCGTTTCGGGCCCCGTTGGCGATCCCCGAGAGGATCGCCGCCGGAGTGGAGATGATCAGGGCGCAAGGGCTGGCCACGACCAGGAGGGTGATTGCCCGGTAGAGGGCGTCGGACCAGGGAACCTGGAACCCCAGTGGGGGGACCAGAGCGGCCAGGGCGGTCACCGCCACCACCCCCACCGTGTAGGGATGGGCGAATCGGTCGATGAAGTGCTGAGCCGGAGCCCTCCGCTCCCGGGCTTGGCGAACCAGGCGCACGATCCGCGCCAGCATGGTCTCATCGGGCTCCCGAGTCACCCGGACGACGAGAGAGCCCGCGTCGTTGAAGGTGCCGGCGAAGACCTCGTCCCCCCGGGCCTTCCCCACGGGGACGGACTCGCCGGTGATCGCGGATTGGTCCACTTCGCTCCTGCCGGATTCGACTCTCCCGTCGGCGGCCACCCGCTCCCCCGGGCGAACGAGGATCCGGTGGCCCGGCGCCAACTCTTCCGCTGGGATCCGCCTCACCTCCACCCCTTCCTCATCCACCAGGGACGCGTAAGTAGGACGGAGGTCCAGAAGGCCGTCCACCGCCCGGCGGGTTCGGCCCAGCGCGAACGCCTCCAGGGTGTTGGAAAGGCTGAAGAGAAAGATGAGGATCACCCCTTCCAGGGGGTTGCCCACCGCCGCCGCGCCCAGGGCAGCGGCTCCCATGAGGAAATCGATGGAGAGGCGCCCGGCCCGGAGGCTCTGCCAGGTGTCCACGGCGATCCGGTAGCCTCCCACGGCGTAGGCCAGGGCGAAGAACGCCCATCTCCAGGGGCTGGGCTCCGTCGGGAGCCACTGGAGGGTTGCGCCTCCTACGAGCCCGGCGGTGACGAAGACCGTGACCCACAGGTAGTAGTGGGCTGCGGCTTCCTCCGGCGTAGAGGGCTGCTTCAGGGACGGGGCTCGGTGGTTTCCGGTCATCCAGGGTCCGGGAGGGTCGGTGGAGGAAGGGGAGGCGTTGCCCCGGGAGGTTTGATCGGTGACTCCGGGCCGGATACACTGGCTCGATGATCGCTTCACGCTGTCGTTCCTTTAGATACTCCGGACCGTCCGTCGCCGTGCCCGCGCTCCTTCTTGCACTTGTCGTCCTGGTGGTGGTCGGTTGTGGTCCCGGCACGCCATCGTCGGTCTGGGAGGAGGAGGCTCCCGGTGACCCCTCCGAGCTCCGGGAGCGAATGGAAGAAGTGATGGATGCCCAGGGGATTCCGGCGGTAGCCGTCACCGTGGTCACGGCGGACTCGGCTCTCTGGACGTCGGCGTGGGGCGTGGCCGACCGGGAGGAGGGTCGTCCGGCGGACACCGCCACGGTCTTCCGCGCCGGCTCCGTTTCCAAGAGCGCGTTGGCCGTGACCCTCCTGACCCTCATCCGGGACGAGGAGCTGGCCCACGACACCCCGGTCCGGGATGTGGCGCCGGAAGTGCCCCTGGAGAACCGGTGGACGGAAGAGAACCCGGTGCGCCTCGTCCACCTGATGGAACACACCTCCGGGTTCGACGACCTTCACCCCCGGGAGTACGCGGTCCGGGACCCCCACGTCACCTTGTCGGAGGCCCTGGAGTTCCATCCGGCATCCCGGCGGGTCCGGTGGCCCCCCGGGGCGTTCTTCGCCTACTCCAACGCCGGTCCCCCGGTGGCGGCCCGGATGGCCGAGGTCGTGGAAGGACGTTCCTTCGAGGAAGTGGTCGAGACCCGGCTCTTCGAACCCCTGGGGATGGAGACCGCCAGCTTCCGGCTCACCGAGCGGGTGGAGGAGCGGATCGCCGCCGGGTACGGGCCGGACGGGCGGAGCCCGGTTCCCTATGCCCACATCCTGGCCCGGCCGTCCGGGGCATTGAACCTCACGGTGGGAGAGCTCGGCATCATGGTCCGGCTCCTCCTGGGCCGGGGGCAGGTGGACGGTGTGGAGCTTCTCCCGGAGTCCCTGGTGGCGTGGATGGAGCGCCCGGCCACGGGCCCTGCCGCACGGGCGGGTCTGCAGGCGGCGCATGCATTCGGCGTGACCACGTCGGTGGAGGGCGGTTTTCCGTTCGTGGGCCACGCGGGATCCATCGACGGGTTTCGGGCCGACTTCGGATACCTGCCCGACGAGGGGGTGGGATACGCCCTCATGGCCAACAGCACGGCGCCGGGATTCCAGGAGCTCCGCTCCCTAGTGCGGAGGTTTGCCGTGGCCGGTCTGGATCCGCCCGCTCCCCCGGCCACCGCCTCGCCGGCACCAGGCTTCGTGGAAGCCCAGGAGGGCTACTACGAGCGGATCACCCCCCGCCTCGAGCTGACCCGGTTCGCCGAGCGACTCCTGGCGGTGGTCCGCGTGGAGGGAACCGAGGAGGAGGGCAGGATCCGGATCGCCCCGCTCCTGGGCGCTCCACGGGAGCTGGTGGCCACGGGCCCCCGGACATTCCGGGACCAGGGAGAGCCGGTGGCCACCGTAGGATTTCTCACGGATGACGGTGGTCGGGTGATCCTCACCGGGACCGGGGCGGCCCTCCATGGAAACTATGCGCCGGTGGCGACCTGGGGCGTCTGGACCCGCTGGGGAACGGCCATCGTGGTTCTGGCCTTCTTCCTTTCCGGACTCGTTCTTCCCTTCGTCTGGGGTTTTCGTTTTCTCCATGGCAGGTCCGGGAAGGGGGGTGAGCCCGATGGGAGGAGGCTCGCAGGAGAGCTCCGGGCTCTGGGTCTCCCAGCGGCCGCGGCCTGGTCCCTGGTTCTGGCCGCGACCCTTCCCCTCTTGGGAGGCCCGGACCTCCTCGTCCGGATGGGAACCCTGACCCTCTCCTCGGCCGGTTTCTTCGTACTGACCGTCCTGTTCGCGGTCCTTTCGCTGGCCGGCCTCCTTCAGGCCCTCCGGGTGCGAACGGGCAAGGCTCCGGGGTGGGCCCGCAACCACGCCCTCTTCCTCTCCGGGGCCCACCTCCTGATCCTGGTGTACCTGGCACTCCATGGGCTGGTCGGAGCCCGCCTCTGGGCTGCGTGAGGGGCTCCATTCGTCAGGGGAGTGCCTTGTCCCCTTGACTGGCCCATTGTACCGTCAGCCGGATCGGCCGGAGGCGATTCGGTCGCCCGCGTCCGGTTCCGGGCTCCCAGCGAGAGGCCCGTTCCGGGCTCTCGGAACCTGATTCCAGGAGTTCTCCATGCGGCGGTATCCCGTGGCGATCCTGGTGGTGCTGGTGGGAGTCCAACTGGGGTGCGATCCCCTGGATCCTGAAGTCCCAGACCCGGAGGAGCACTTCGGTTATCCCATGGGGGCTGAGGGAGAGTTGGCCGATTGGGACGAGCTCACGGCGTATTACGAAGTCCTGGCCGAGGAAAGCCCGCGCGTCCAGGTGGACACCCTGGGAAGCTCGACCCGCGGTCGGCCGTTCGTGATGATGACGATTACGAGTCCCGACAACCACCGGCGCCTGGAGGAGCTTCGGCGTATCAATCTGAGGTTGGGAGACCCTCGCCGGATCTCCGGGCCGGACGAGCTGGAAGGGCTTCTGGAGGAGGGCAGAGTAGTGGTGCTGGTGACCAACCACATCCACTCCACGGAGGTGGCCAGCGGGCAAATGCCGCCCAGGACCGCTCATCGGTTGGCCACCTCCACCGATCCGGACGTGCTGGAGATCCTGGACGAGGTCATCGTCCTCCACATTCCTTCGTTGAACCCGGACGGGACCCAGTGGACCTCCGACTGGTGGCGGGAGTGGAAGGGCACGGAATACGAGGGTGCGCCCCTCCCCTTCCTCTATCACTACTACGTGGGCCACAACAACAACCGGGACTGGTATCCCCTGACCCAGAAGGAGACCCGGCTCACGGTGAAGTACGCCCACAACGAGTGGCGCCCGCAGATCGTCCATGACATCCACCAGATGGGGCCCACCGGCGCCCGGTTCTTCATCCCGCCCTACATCGATCCCATAGATCCGAATACGGACCCGAAGCTGGTGTCGGCCCTGAACCAGTTGGGCACATACATGGCGGCGGAGATGACGGGGCAGGGGAAGTCCGGGATCGTCGTGAACGCCATCTTCGATCTCTACACGCCAGCCCGGGCCTACCAGCACTACCACGGGGGCGTGCGGATCCTCTCGGAGACGGCCCAGGCCGATTGGGCGAACCCCAGGGAGGTCTCCCCCGACGAGCTGGACGAGGGGAGGGGATACCACGCCGGGCGACGGAGCTGGAACTTTCCGACCCCCTGGCCCGGGGGTGAGTGGACCCTGGACGACGCCGTCTCCTATATGGACGCCGGAGTCATGGCCCTCCTCCGGAACGCGGCGAAGAACCGCCGGTTCTGGCTCGAAAACTTCCACGCGATCATGGATCGGGCGGTGGACGGTTGGGAGGAGTGGCCGACCGCCTGGGTGATCCCGGAGGAGGATCAGAACGAGGTGGGTCTGGCCGAAGTGCTCCGGATCCTCACCACCGGAGACGTGGAAGTGCACCGGGCCGAGGGACCCTTCACGGTGGAAGATCGGGAGTTCGGGGAGGGGGCATACGTGGTACCCATGAGCCAGCCCCACGCCTCCTTCGCCCAGACCCTCTTGGAGCAGCCCGCGTATCCGGACCTGCGCCAGTACCCGGGAGGACCTCCGGAACGGCCGTACGACGCCACCTCCTGGAACCTCCCTCTTCTCATGGATGTGGAGGTCCATCGGGTGGAGGAAGGGCTCGACGTGGCCCTTTCCGATCCTCTTCCCATCACCGAGCCCCGGTACCGCGCCCCGGAAGCGGTCACGGGGCCCGACGCCCCCCGGATCGGGTACTACAAGGGGTACCAGGAGGTGCGGGAAGCGGGGTGGACCCGGTGGCTCTTCGATCAGACCGGCGTGGAATACGACACCCTCCACCATCATGACGTTCGGAACGGGAACCTGGGGGACCGCTACGATGTGATCCTCTTCCAGGATCAACCGCGGGACGATCTCGTGGAGGGGTGGCCGTCGGAAGTCATGCCCGATCCCTACCACGGGGGCATCGGGGACACGGGAATGGTCGCGCTCCGGGAATTCGTGGAGGAGGGAGGACGGGTGGTTGCGGTGGAGCAGTCCACCTCCTTCGCCGTCGAAACCTTCGGTCTCGCCGTGGAGAATACCCTGGCCGGGTTGGACCCCAGCGATTTCTATATACCCGGATCGATCGTGAGCCTGGAACTGGAACCGGATCATGCTCTCGCCTCCGGCGTAGGCTCGGAGGGGATCGCCTGGTTCTGGACCGCCGAGGGCACGGAGTTGAGTCGCGCGTTCCAGGTGAACGACCCCAGGGTGCGGGTCCTGGCGCGGTACGGAGATGTGCTCTCCGGCTGGTCTCTGGGGCCTGAAAGGATCCAGGGAGCTCCAGCGGTGCTCGAGGCCTCCGTCGGTCAAGGGTCCGTGATCCTCTTCGGATTCCAGCCCAACTATCGGGGACACTCCATCGCCACCTGGCCCCTTCTCTTCAACAGCCTGGCGGGAGCGAGCGTTCCGTAGCCGGGTGGCCAGGGCGCCTCGGAGACCTGGCACTTCGACGGGGTCGGGTCTCCAGGGGGCTTC
>SKSR01000167.1 GCA_007122885.1 Gemmatimonadota bacterium | reverse complement strand
GCCGCTCCAGCAAGGCGCGACGACGAGGCATAGCAGCGCTACGTCGAGGAGGAGCAACACAGCTGGAGCGGATGCAGCGGCGCTCAAATGCCACGGGACTTCTGCGACACTACACTAGGGCGTCCGGCGCCCCCGGCTCACCGTGTCTTCAATGGCTTCCAGCGCTTCCGTCGCCTCACTCAAGCGGGCGACTTCCTCCTCCAGCTCACGGCACCGGGCCTCCACCTGAGCACGGTCGGCGGCCTCCTCTTCGAGGCGGCGTTCCAGGTCCGCGATCTCTGAGGACCGGAGGTCTAGGAGCTCCTTCATCTCCTCCTGTTCCCGAGCTTCCTCCTCCCTCTCCTCGTCCTTTCGCCGAAGGGCGGCTTCCGCCTCTTCCAACAACGCCGCCTGTTCGTCGTCGAGCCGACGCCGCTCAGCGAGCTGGCCCAGGAGGAGGTCTCGTTCCTCCGCCAGGGCTTCCGCCTCCTCCACCGCTTCCTCGGCCACCCGGCCTCGCTCGTCGGCTCGAGCCTCCACCTCGGACCGGGTCCTCCGCTCCCTTTCCAGCTCCGCCTCGGCCTGGGCGAGCTCCGCTCGCACTTCCTCGAGCTCGGAGACCGCTTGCCTCCGCGCCTCCACCGCTTCGTCCAACCTCTGCCGGAGGTCGTCCACCGCCTCTCGGACTGCGGAGGCCGTCCGCTTGGGCTCGCTTCCGGTGGGACGGGGCCGGGTGGCCACGGAAAGCCGCTCTCGGAGGGCCGCCAGGCGCCTCCTCCTCGCCTCCGGATCTCCCGTGTCAGAGCTGGGCTCGTGGGAACGCGTCCGCTCAGCCTCCCCCTCGCCCCGCCCCTCCGTTCCTCGGTCGTTCCGGGGGAACTCGTTCCGTTCCGGAGGTGGAGCGCTTTCCCTCTCCGTCGACTCGGGTTTCTCCGGAGCGGCCACCTCCGCTCCGGTCCCGGTCTCGGGGGAAAAAAGCGAAGCCGCCTCCACCTCGTCTTTTCGGGGGTCCTCCCCCCCGTCCGTACCGTCCTTGGGCTCCGAGGTAAGCTCGGTCAGGACCCGCCCGATTTTCGTCTTGGGCTTTCGGGCCGGGACGCTGTCGCTGAAGCGGCTCTTCATGCAGTTCTCTCCTTGGCACCGGCGATTCCGGCGCCGGTGAGCTCGGCCACGAGGGAGTCGATGTCGTGGCTCCCCCGGGACCGGGGGGCGAAGACCGAGATGGGGAGCCCTTCACTGGATGCCTGTGCGAACTGGGTGCACTGGCGCACCACGGTCTCCGACAGGAACTCGGCGTAGTGGGTTTCCAGAGCTTCCTTCGCCTCCCGGGCGATCCGGGTAGTCGGATTGTATTGGTTCAGCAAGATCACGATTCGCTGAAGGGTATGGTCCAGGTCCACCTCCAACTCCCCTACCGTTTCGAAGAGGAGCTTGATCCCGTGGAAGGACAGGAAGTCGGGGAGTACGGGGACGATGAGGTCGTCGGCCGTCATCAGCGCGTTCAGGTTCAAAAGGCCGAAGGACGGCGGGGCGTCCATGATCACGAATTCGTACCGGCTCGCCACGTCGGCCAGAGCCTTCTTGAGGCGGTACTCCCGGCCGGCCATGGGCATCAGGGCCAGATCCACGGTGCTCATCCCCAGGTTGGCTGGAACCAGGTCGAACTCGGCGAGCGGTGAGTGGACCATCACGTCCTCCAGGGGAATCCGGTCCACCAGAACATCGTAGATCGTCCGGTCCTGCTCCTCCCCGTTGATCCCCAGGTGCTGTGTGGCGTGACCCTGGGAATCCAGGTCCACCAGAAGGACCCTGTGTCCCTTTTCGGCCAAACGAAACGCGTATCCGACCGAAAGGCTCGTCTTGCCCGTCCCCCCCTTGAAGTTCAGGAAGAGCTGATAACGAAGGTCCCTCCGTGGGGGCCAACGATTCAACACCTTGCGGTAGGCCGAAAGGTGGCGGGGACCGTAGTCCTCGGGCCCCCCATTCAGACGGGCCAGCTCCGGGCGGTTGTCCGCCTCGGCGAGCACCCCGTCGGAGATCCCCAGAAGCTCGGCGAACTGTCCTCTTCGGTATCGGATCTCCACGAAACTCCCTCGCCGATCAGGAACCGGTTCCTTTGCGGGATGCCACCTCGTTCAACCTTCCACCTCCACCGAGGATCCCGAGGCCGCTCGCCCGCTCTCGGTCCTCTCCTCGGTAGCTCGGCCCGACCCTTCCGACCCCCGCGACGCTTCCGTGTGCCGGATGACCTGCTCAACCAGTCGCTTCACATTCGGGTCGGGGTCCTCCTGGAGCGGGTGAACCAACATCCAGGCGTCTACGCCTCGGGCTGCCGTCGCGGCCAAGACCGTCCGCCGCCGGACCCGCGCGTCCGGATCGGCCAGGCCCTGCCGTAGGGCCTCCTCCAGCCGCTCGGGGCTGTCCGCCAAGAGTCGGGGCAGGCGTTCGTACGCGGCGGCTCGGATCTTCGGATCCTCCGCCTCCATGCCCTCGACCGGGAAGGGCGAGGCCGAGGAAGCGTCCCTTCCCTGGCTGAACAGGTCGCCGGTGTCGGCCCCTTTCCAGTCCGTCGTCCGGTCCTCCTTCTCGGCTCCTACAGCTCGTTCGGGGTGCTGGCCGCCGGTTTCGGAGGCGGCTGTCCGGTGGGCCGGCTCCTGGGCCGGCGCAGGGTCATCCGTCTCCGGAGTCGGGCCCTCCTCCGGGAGCTTCTCCGCTGGCGCCGCTTCGAAGCTTGGCTCGGATGCCTCGGAAATATTGTCGTCGGCCAGAGGGGCCTCGAGGGCCGGCTCGGGCTCCGGGTCCGAGGGCCTCTCCTCCTCCCTTACGGTGCTTTCTGCCGAGCGAGCCTCTTGCTCCGTGGCGGGCTCCTCGGCGGTGGTCCGCTCCCCGGCTCGCGGCTCCCCGGCGGCCTGTGCTCGCCCGGCCTCCTCGGCGCTGGGCTCCTGAGGGGGGGCGGCCTTCCCGGCGGTCTGTTCCCGGGCGGGCTCCGCCCCTGCCACGTCTTCCTCGGCGGGATCCTTCGCCTCCGAGGCCCGCCCATCCCTTGGGAACTCCTTCGGCGGAGGGGCTACATCCCCCCCTGCCGCTTGGGAGGGTTCGGATGCTTCAGACGGTTGGTCGGTTGGAGCGCGCTCGAGGTCCGGACCGTCCGAGTCCAGCCCCGCCTGGGCCAGGCGCTCCCGGAGGGCTGCCTCCTGGCGCTCTCCGGCGGCGTTCTGGCGCTCGAGCTGCATGATGTCCCGTCGGAGTTCGGAGATGAACTCCGCCAGGTCCGCGGCCTCGGGACCTTCCTTCCGGACCAGCCGCTGCCATTCTGCCACCCGCGCCAGGATGGCTTCTCTGCTCAAAAGGAGCCCGTCCATCCGTGCTCGGAGCCGGGACAGGGCTCGTTCGCTATTCAGGGAGCGTTGGCGCTGGGCCAGGACCTCCCTTCGCAAACGGACCAGCTCCGACGCATCGTCCCTCTCTCCCGCTTCGAAGAGGTGGCCCTCCAACTCCGCTCGCAGTGCTTCTGAGTGTCCCAGTCGCTCGTGGAGGGTAGCGATCTCGGCCCTGGCGTCCGCCAGCTCCTGCTGCAGGAGGCCGTAGCGTCGGGCGTGGTCGGCCTCCCGGGCGGACGCCTCTGCCAGGGAAGCGCGAACATTGTCGGCGTTGGCGCGGGCTTCCTCCAGGGCCGAACGAAACTGCTCGAGGCGGCATTCGAGGAGGAGGATCCGCTCCCGGTCCGAGGCAGGGGACGGCGCCGCAGTGGACCGGACATCTTCCGCCTCCCGAGAATGCCCTGCTCGCTCGTCCATGCTCGTCACCCGTTGGGTCGAATCCGGGAGGACCCGGGGAGGGGAACCAGGGAGCCCGGCGCTCGATCAAATTCGCTTGCGAACGATAGGCTTCGGGCCTCTGGGGGGCAAGGACGGAATCGGGATTCGAGCATGGCGCGTCAGGGCAGCCAACGGGTCCGTTCCGCGGCGGGCACCCGGGGCTTGGAATCAGGTATGTCCTCGGGTTCGCCCAGGTGCACCAGGGCCACGATCCGTTCGTCGTCCTCCACCCCGAGGGCCCGGCGGGTCTCGGGCTCGTCCAGGATCCGTCCGGTCTTCACGTGGGTCCCGAGTCCCACGGCCATCGCCCCGAGGAGAAAGCTCTGCATCCCCATGTAGACGGTGGCGAAGTCCTCCTCCCGGACCTCCGGATCTTCGTCCAATCGCTGGGTGAACGCGACGAGGGCGGGCAGGGATTCCATCTCCACCTCGGTCTTCCGCCTCACTGCTTCCGCGGCCTTCGGGTCCTCCACCTTCCCGGCTCTCCGCTCCCCCTTGATGCGGCCGTAGGCCCGCCTCGTCTCCGGTCCCAGGACCCAAAAACCCCAAGGCTGGGTCATTCGGTGGTTCGGAGCCAGGACAGCGAGCTCCAGGAGTCCCTCGATCTCGTCACGGGAGACGGCCCTGGAGGTGAAGCGCTTCACGGATCGACGCCGGCGCACGGCTTCCCGGACGTTCATGAGTTCGACCAGCTCCTTTCGGGAGAAACGGGGTGCGTTCTCTTCAGCGTGTCTCCGCCCGGATCGTCAACTCCACGTTCCCGGCCAAAGCCTGGGAGATGGGACACCCGTCCTTCGCCGCCTCCGCCGCTTCGGAAACGGCTTGTCCGGAGAGGCCCGTGCCCGACACCCGGACTTCCAAGGCGCTCCGGGTCACTCCGGAGCCCGGCTCGAAGGTGACGGTGGCGGATGCCTCCAGCCGCCCGGGCTCCCCACCCCGGTCCGCCAACTGCTTGGAAAGGGCCATGCAGAAACACGACGCGTGGGCCGCCGCCAAGAGCTCCTCCGGACTCGTCTTCCCTGCAGGTGCCTCCGTGCGGGAGGGCCATGAAACGGGGAGGGCGTCCGCCAACCCCGACGACTCGAGTCGCGCCGTCCCGTTTCCTTCGAAGAGATCACCCTCCCAGATCGCTGACGCCCGTCGGTCCGCCATGATTCCTCCCGTGGGTTGAGCCTGAGTTTTCACTGTTGTTGCCGGTGCGGCGCTCCCGCTGTCCGTGCGGCCCGGTCTCGATCCAGGCGGGGATCGCGGCTGCCCGTACGGTCGGACGGTACCCCGTGGCTCCGATCACCGGTCCCGGTCACCATGGACGTTCGTTCCCGCACCCTCCGCCAACGCCCGTTCCTCGGCCGGAATCCGGACCCCCAGGAGAAGTGTTCCGTTCAGCGCGCTCGCCACCAGGGCGGTCCACCAGGCTCCCAGGAGAAGCGGAACGGTGAGGATCTCCAGGGCTACCGCCACATAGTTAGGGTGCCGAAGGAAGCGGTACGGTCCCGTTCGGACGGCCGGACGGCCCGGGAGGACGAGGATCCGGGTCGTCCAGCGGTGGCCCAAAGCGGAGATGGCCCAGTACCGGAGACCCTGTGCTCCCACGAAGAGGGTGGCCCACAGCGGCCAGGTCGGGGGAACGGCGGGTCCCCGGACCCGGGCTTCCACGGCCCAGGCCACGAGCCAGCCTCCGTGGAGCAGGAAGAAGAGGGGATAGTGACCGCGTCCGTGCTCGACGGCTCCCTGGCTGCGGGCCCATGCTTCGTTCGACTTGGAGAGACGAAGCTCCATGAGCCGCTGAGCGACTACCAGAATGAGGAGCCCCCACCACACCATTTCCCCCCAGGGGTGGTCCCCGATCATCCCTGGAGCCTCGGGCTCCCGGTTCCGGGGTGGGTCACCACCGGAAGAGGACCGTCTCGGCGGAGAATCCGGGTCCCAGGGCCATGAGCAGACCGGGCTGGTCCGTGGACCGGGTCCCCTGGAGGATCCGGTCCAGTACGAAGAGAACCGTGGGGCTCGACATATTGCCGTACCTCCTGAGCGTCTCCCGAGAAGGGGCCAGTCGCTCGGGGCCAAGGGAGAGGGTGTCCGCGAAGGCGTCCAGGACCTTCGAGCCTCCGGGATGGAGGGCGTAGTGGTGAACATGGTCGGCCAGAGCGGAGGCGTCCGCCACGCCTGCGGCGTCGAGGACCAGCTCGGGAGTCATTTCACGGGCCAGGTGGGGAATGCTTCGGGCGAAGATGACCCGGAGGCCGTCGGGCTCCAGGGACCAGCCCATGACATCGGTGCTGTCGTCCAGAAGGTAGCTTCGGGACCGGGTGAGAGTGGGCCCTTCGCCATCGGGGGTGACCACGGCCGCTGCCGCTCCGTCACCGAAGAGGGCGGTGGCGATGAGGTTGGCCTTGCTCCGGTCCCCGTGCATGAACGTGACGCTGCAGATCTCCACGGAGATGAGGAGGGCGGCACGTCCCGTTCCGCGGACCGCCGCCGCCGCGTGCCCCAATCCCGCCGCCCCACCCGCACAGCCCAGTCCCCATAGGGGCATCCGAGCCACGGACCGAGAAAGCTCCAGCGCCGGCACCAGGTGCGCATCCAAGCTCGGGGTGGAGACCCCGGTGCTGGAGACGAACAGGAGGGTGCCGATGTCCTTGCGGTCCACTCCGGAACGTACCAGTGCCTTTTCCCCACTCTCCTTCGCCAGAGCGAAGGCCGCGTCCAGGTAGGCGTCGTTCTTCTCCGAAAAGCTTCGGCTTCGTCGATACCACTCGGCGGGGCGGGCCAGGCGTCTGCTCTCGACCCCCGCGTTGAGGAAGGCCGGGAGGAGTCGTTCCAGATCGGGAAGTGCGGTTCCGAAGCAAGAGCGGGCGAAGTCCATGGCCTCGTCCTGGGCCACCACGTGAGGGGGCACGGCGGTGGCCAGGCCCGCTATTCGAGGAGCGGCGCTTTCGGCCCACCCCTGCGCCACACCGATCCGTGAGGCGGAAGACCCCCTTTCGGCCCTCAACCTTCCCGCTCCTTCAGCCAAGCCGCAAACCTGACCTCTTCCTCGTCGAGGGCGGGCTCTGGAGGAGGTGGCGAACTCGCGATGAGCCAGACGACCCATGCGGAATAGACGAGGGCCACTGCCAGGACCACGAGTCCCACCCGCTGAACACCGGTTCCGATGGTCACGTCGTGTCGGATCAGGTCGAAGTGCGAGAGGAGATAGGTCCAGTCGTCGGGCCCTGTCGCGGGCCCGATGGAGACACGTGGGAAGATCTGGCTTCGTGTATCGGCAATGTACTGACCTACGGACTGGAGGGCCGTGCCGAACCAGAAAACCGCCACCCCGACCCCGTAGGCGTCGCCCTGGCGGAAGAGGATCCCGGCTGCCACGAGGGGGATTGTCAGCTCCAGAATCGTTCCCCCGGCCACGGTGATGAACTCGTTGCCCAGAAACCCGAAGAGGACATGTCCGATCTCGTGGAATGCAAGGTTCATGCCGTCGAAGATGCTGGAATACCAACGGTCCCGAAGGTGGTGCCAGAAGATCCACAGGAAGGCCAGCGTCACCACTGCTCGAGCAGCCCAGCTCTTCTCGCCGTCGCACCGCAGGACCCACGCCCGGAGGCGGGCCATAGGGGGTGAGGGGCGAGGGCTCGTGGTGGTCATCTTGCCCTGAGGGGCTCGGGGTACGTCGGACAGCCGAGTCGCTGGACCGAGAAGCAATCTAAGTGGGCCCGTTTCCCCCGGCACACCTGCCGGCCGGCATCCGTCGGGCCGGAACTCGGTCACCGGGAAGTATCGATCCGTCAGGGACTCCGAGGGGTAAGAGCGGAACCACCCCGGAAGCCATCACACAGGCTCGCAGGGGTGACATCAACCGCCCTCGAAAAGGAGGAGTCTCATGTCGGATCATTCAGGCCCCGGTCCCGGCCCTGGAAATGAGCCCCCGCCCGGCTCCCCGAGCCCGGCGCACAGCGGGGAGACCACCGTGGGACTCGCTCCGAACGTGGCCGGAGCACTGGCCTACCTGCTGGGGCCCTTCACGGGGATCTTCTTTCTCGTCATGGAAAAGCGAAGCTACTTCGTGCGCTTCCATGCGGCCCAGGCCCTGGGTGTGAGCGTGGCCTTCATCGTGGCGGGAGTTGGGCTTTCTCTCGCAACCGCGATCCTGGGCGTGATTCCGGTGGTGGGCTGGATCGTGACGATCCCCTTGGTGCTGGCCTCGATGCTGTTGGGGCTCGGAGGCTTCCTGCTCTGGATCTATCTCATGCTCCAGGCCCTTGGCGGAAAGGAGTGGGAGGTCCCATACATAGGGGAGCGGTCCAGGGAAATGCTCCTGGAGGGGTCGGGGCCGCCCACCTGAGCCGGGGGCCGTTCCCGGAGGGAGACGGCAGGGTGGATCCGGACCGTCCAAGGGGAAGCCAGGCCTCGGGCCGCTCAACGAGGAAGCGTTCCCGTTTCAGGAGGCGAAAGGCGTGACGTCCCCAAGGTCTTCCAAGTACCGATTTCCCCCGAGCCGGGCCACCATCCACATGGGTTCGGACGGGGTTCGTTCGGAAGTGACGGCCGGGGGACATTCCCTGACGGTGGACGAGCCGGAACGGGCTGGTGGCTCCGACGCGGGGCCCACGCCCTTCCATCTCCTGGCCGCCTCCCTGGGTTCGTGTACAACGATCACCCTGAGGATGTACGCGGACCGGAAGGGCTGGCCTCTGGAGAAGGTCGAGGCTCGGGTGGAGTATCAGCCGTCCATTCCGCGGCGCCGTGGGGAGGCGGACGATGGCGACCCCTGCCGGTTCCATATGGAACTGGAGCTTACGGGACCCCTGGAACCGGCCCAGCGGGAGCGCCTTCTGGAGATTGCCCACCGTTGTCCGATCC
This sequence comes from Gemmatimonadota bacterium, assembly GCA_007122885.1. Classification (GTDB taxonomy): domain Bacteria; phylum Gemmatimonadota; class Gemmatimonadetes; order Longimicrobiales; family Gaopeijiaceae; genus SKSR01. The sequence continues at coordinate 4,704 of SKSR01000167.1, read as the reverse complement.
ACCGGACCCTTGCTGGACACGCGGTGGTCCAGTTGACGGAGGCCCGGTGATCCCGGTTTGCCTTGCCTCCGAATTTCCTGGCTCCTATCGTGATCGTTGGGAGGTTCGGCCTGGGTTTCCCGGCCCTCGAACCTGCCGACCCGAAGGCTCACCGGACCATTCCGAGCGGTCCATACGCTCTCCAACCGAATGCAGCAAGGAGCTCCTGCCATGGCGTCTCTGGAACTCGAAGGCAAGGTCGTTCTCGTCACTGGAGGGAACAAAGGGATCGGGGCCGAAGTGGTCGCCCTCCTGGAGGACTTGGGAGCGAAGGTGGCCTACGTCTATCGCTCCGAGCCCGGGGAGCACGGGTCCCTGGCCATCCAAGCGGACGTGACGAGCCTGGACGAGATGACCCGGGTCGTCGACCGGGTGGAGGACGAGCTCGGGCCCCTCTACAGCGTGGTGGCGAACGCGGGAATTACCCGGGACTCCCTCTTCGTCAAATCCGAAGTGGACGATTGGGACGAGGTGCTTCGGACGAATCTGACCGGGGTGTACAACACGGTCCGCCCGGTCATGCCCAAGCTGAACGAAAGGGGGGAGGGGTCCATGGTCCTCATCTCCTCCGTCGTGGGCCAGCAGGGGAACATGGGACAGGCCAACTATGCGGCTGCCAAGGCCGGACTGAACGGGTTCGCCAAGACCCTGGCCCAGGAAGGGGCGCGCTTCAATGTCCGCACGAATGTCATCGCTCCCGGCTTCATCGAGACGAACATGCTGGCCCACGTTCCGGACAAGGTGAAGGAGAAGATCCTGAGTACCGTGCCGTTGGGGCGGTTCGGCAAGCCGGAGGAGATTGCCTGGGCGGCGGCCTATCTGGTGTCGCCCCAGGCGAGCTTCATCACCGGAGCGGTCCTGAACATCAACGGAGGGAGGTACATGTAGGCCTATGTCCTCCTACGATCCGAAGTTGCTGGAGGCATGGTTTCGCTTTCTGGCTGAAGCGGCCCGCTCCAGCGGAAAATCCAACGAGCTCGTGGAGGCCATGAATCGAGGGGGTTCGACTCCCGACGAGCTCGTGCGGATCGTGAGCGAGTCGGGCCCGGAGGGGTTTTCCCCTCCCGCTCCCGACATGTTCGCCGGGGCCCTGGAACGTTGGGCCGAGGCCCTCGGTTTCGTTCCGCGAAGCCGGCACGAGGCTCTGAAGGAAAAGTACGAGGAGCTCAAGGCCCAGATGGAGGAAGCGGAGCGTCAGGCCAGGGCCGCTCGTGCATTCATGGGCGATGCGGGCCGAGAGGGAGAAGCGAAGAAGGCTCTGGAGGCGTGGAGTGGAACGGTGGCCGACGCCCTGGAGCTCCAAGCCGAATGGTGGACCTCGTTCCTGCCTGCCGACCCCTCGGAGGGCGAGGACTGAGTCGAGGGATTTCCCTGAACGGGGTACACGGCGAAAGCCGGCGCCGTTAGGCTAGTGGTTTCCCACTTGAACGGGGGCGCTCGTTATTTCGAGCGTTTTCCAAGTTGTTTGGGCACCCCGTGAACTGGAACATCGAGAGGAGGTCCGAGCCATGGCGGACACCATGAAACAGACCCAGGAGCTGGTACGGACGTGGGCGGATGCCCAGAAGAAGATGTGGAACGGTTGGTTCAAGGCGGTCCAGTCGCTGTCTCCCGAGGGAGCCGGCAAATCCCTGGAGGAGGAGCGCAAGAAGATTCTCGACACGTGGGAGACGTCGGTCGATAAGGCCCTGGCGGCACAGAAGGAGTGGATGACCACCTGGGCCGAACAGTTGGGTGAGACCCGCGGAGCCGAGGAATGGGCCAAGCAGTCGCAGGAGGTCATGAAGACCTGGACCGACTCCCAGGAGTCCTTCGTGAAATCCTGGTTCGAGGCCACCCGGAAGATCGACAGCGGACAGGCCGACGACCTCTGGGAAACACAGGGAAAGCAGGTGCTCGAGGCTTGGCAGGAGGCGGCGGAGAAGGCTCTCAAGGCCCAGGAGGATATGGCGAATCTGTGGGCCGGTGAGCAGAAGCAGTCCGGCAAGAAGAAGGCGTGACGGTGGGCACACGCATGGACGGCCCGTGGCTAGAGGGCATGGAGGAAGCCATGCGGGCCTGGTCCCAATCCCAGCGGACCCTGTGGGAGACCTGGTCCGAGGCCGCGAAGGATGTCGTGGAGGACCCTGACGACCCGAGGGCCCGAGCCGCCCAAGCGTGGCAAGAGTTGTTGGAGCAGGGGTTGGAGCAGTGGGAGGGGGCGGGCGATGCGGTGACCGCCCGTGTCGTGGACCAGACCACCGCCAGCCAGCGAGCCGTCACCCGGTTCCTGGAGCGGTTTGGAGAGACGTGGGAGACTCTGGCGCCGGTGGTGGCGGAGGGAGGCGACTGGCGGAAGACCTTGGAGGAGGTCACGGCACAGCTTCAGGCCGACTTCTCCGACGTGCCCGCCGGATCGCGGGCCGCTGAAGCCTCAGGTGACCTGGCCGAGCTATGGAAGCTCTACCTGAACGAGGTGCAAAGGGTCTCAGAGCTCTGGTTCGCGCCCCTGGATCAGCCGAAATCGGGCGCTCCTCCGGCGAGCACCGTGCACCGCCTGATCGACCGCTACTGGAACGCCTTCGATCGGACCCTGGGCCAGGGGCTCGACAGCCCCACTATCGGCTACAGCAGGGAGACGAACTCCCGGATCCTCACGGCCTTCAAGCGGTGGACGGAGCTGCGCCGGGCCGAAGCCGAGTACCTTCCCATCGTGGCGAGCCTCTGGGTCGACGCCTTTCGGAAGGTCGTGGAGACCTACGTAGGGAAGGTCCAGGCGGGAGAGCCCCCCCAGGAAATGAAGGATCTGGTGAACCTCTGGGTCCATACCGCCGACGAGGTCTTCGTGGAGGGTTTCACCTCCTCGGAGTACGTGGCGGCCCAGGCCCGCGTCCTGAACGCCTCCATGGCCTATCGCCAGAAAGAGCGTGAGCTGTTGGAGAGCCTCTTGAATGCACAGGGCCTGCCCACTCGGACCGAGCTAGACGAGACCCATCGGACCATCTACGAGCTTCGGCGGGAGATCCGGGCCCTCAAGGAAAGACCCAAGGAGCGGCGGGACGTAAGCGAGCTAGCGTCCCAGGTCGAAGAGCTGCGAAGGGAAGTGGACGAGCTTCGGGCAGGGCAGGAACCGGTCCCCGGTCCCGAGGCTCTCCCGGTGGCCGGCTACGACGAGCTGAACGCCCGGGATGCGATTCGGGCCCTGGAGGGACTCTCGAGGGACGACGTGGAGGCGGTCCGGCGGCACGAGCAGGCCAACAAGGGTCGCAAGACGGTTCTGGAAGCGGCTAATCGAGAGTTGAAGGGGGAGTCATGATGGAGGCGGTCAGGTCCCACCGGTTCACTCGCGACCTGGTGGAGTTCAACAAGAAGCTCCAACAGGGGTTGGAAAACCTGAAAGAGCTGAGCGAGGAGGACATCGCCTTCGGAACCTCCCCCAAGGAGGAGGTGGCCCGGGAAGAGAACATCGTCCTCTACCGTTACACCCCGGTGGTGAAAAAACCGAATCCGGTTCCGGTTTTGATCAGCTACGCTCTGGTGAACCGACCGTACATGGTGGATCTCCAGCCGGATCGGTCGTTGGTGAAAAGGCTCCTGGAGCTTGGGCTCGATGTCTACCTCATCGATTGGGGTTTTCCCCGGCGGGTGGATCGGTACCGCACTCTGGACGACTACATCAACCACTATATCGACACCTTCGTGGACGTCCTCCGGGAACGGCACGACGTTCCGGCGGTGAACCTGCTGGGGATCTGTCAGGGAGGAGCGTTCAGTCTGTGCTACACGGCCCTCCACCCGGAGAAGATCCGGAACCTGATCACCATGGTGACCCCCGTCGACTTCCATGTGGAGGACGGGCTGTTGAACGTTTGGGCGGGGTGCAACGGAGCATCCACCCAGATGGACGTGGACCTCATGGTGGACACCATGGGGAACATCGACGGGAACTTCATGAACTTCGGCTTCCTCATGCTCCGGCCCTTCTCCCTGGGTATGGGGAAGTACCTGGATCTCGTGGATACCATGAGTGACCGGAGGAGGTTGGAAAACTTTCTGCGGATGGAAAGCTGGATCTTCGACTCCCCGGATCAGGCCGGCGAGGCATACCGTCAGTTCATGAAGGACTTCTACCAGCAGAACAAGCTCATCAAAGGGGAAGTGGAGATCGGTGGTCGCCAGGTGGACTTGGGGAAGATCTCCACCCCCGTCCTCAACATTTTCGCCGAAGAGGATCACCTCGTTCCCCCTTCGTCGTCCAGGGCCCTCGGGGAGTACCTGGGAACGGACGACTTCACCGAACGATCCTTTCCCGTAGGGCACATCGGGATGTACGTAAGCGGGAAAGTCCAACGCGAGCTTGGTCCCACCATCGCCGAGTGGCTCTCGGCTCGCACACCGGGAGCTTGACGTCCGAGCTCTCCCGGTGCAGGCTGCCCCCCTACAACACGTTGGTCCGGCCCGACTGAAAAGCGTCTCACGACAGGAGCGTGGTCAAGCCATGTCCGGAATGGAAGGCGTTCTGAAGGTGTACGGAACCGCGCAGGAACAATGGTGGGAGAGATGGTCTGATTTCGCCCAGAGCATGGCGGGCGGGGGAGTCGTGCAGCCCTCCGGCCTCTGGAGGCACGGGTTCACGGCTTGGCGCACCGCGGTGGAGTCGAGCCTGGACACCCAGGAAGGCCTGGT
>SKSR01000038.1 GCA_007122885.1 Gemmatimonadota bacterium | reverse complement strand
CCAGGGTCATGGTCGGAAGGGGGGTCCACCGGATCATTGTGACGGAGGACGAAGCGCTGGTGGGAATCGTCTCCAGCCTGGACTTCGTCCGGGCTGTGGCGGAAGGAAAGCTGCAGGCACCGGACTGACGGGTCGGTGAAGTGATCGAACGGCGAGGCCAGCTCATGCACGATGCAGATGAGGTGTCGAGAGGCCGTGAGTTCGGCTGGTCCTGGGCCGAGTCCCTGGGAAGCCAGACGAGGGACCCCGGAGACCGCTCCGTGTGAAGCGGACCCTTCAGGTGGAACCGGTGGACGGAGCGGATCGGCGCTGAAACACGGTCCAGATGCGCTCATCCACCCGTTGGAAGGTGACCAGAACCAGCAAAGTCTCAATGGCCGCTACCAGACAGACACCGATCACCCCATAGGCGATTCCCCGCGATTCGACCCCGAAGGCGATGAGGTAGGCGGCAAAAAGGAAGCCCAGAAAGTTGGCCGCCTTCGCCGAGAAGAGGTGGAGGTCCACGAAACGTCGGAAGCGGATCCAGGACACGGAGTAGTTGATCACCCCGATGGCGACCCAGGCCATCAGCGGAGCGGCATGCTCGGCCACGAACTCCGGACGGAGGAGCACGATCCACGCGAGCCCAGAGACGAACATGAGGGTGTCCGAAATGGAGTCGAATCGGCTGCCCCAAGCGCTTTGCGCATCGAGCTTTCGGGCCAGGAAACCGTCCAGGGCGTCGGAGAGCCAGGCGAAAAGGAGCCCCGCCCCCACCACCCGAGGGTAGCCCGCCAGTGCGAAACCCCAGAGCACGGGGAGGGCGAGGAGACGGGAGCCCGTCACCAAGTTCGGAATGCTTTTTCGGGTGAGCATTTCGGTCACTTCCGGACAAAGGTGCTTCCCGGTAGTATGGCTCCGGCGCGGCTGCCACGGGTCCGCACGAGGACGGGGCAAGGCCGTCCCCGTGCGGGCATCCCGGTAGGGCCCCGGCCCGCGCCCACTCGGGTGCGGGACGGAGGGCGAGCTACGTGGTCTTGACCTGGATCTTCTTGCCGCGCGCCTCGGCCCGCTTGGCAATCCGGACCCTCAGCACTCCGTGTTGGAATTCGGCGCTAATGTCCTCCGGGTTGGCCGACGAAGGAAGGGTAAAGCTCCGCTCGAAGGTCCCGTACCATCGCTCCGACAGGTGAACGCGCTCGTCCTCGACCTCGCGTTCGATCTTCTTCGAGCCCCGAATCGTCAGGGTGCTGCCTTCCACTTCCAGGTCCACATCGTCCGGCTGCACGCCGGGGAGCTCCGCCGTCAAGCTGAAATGGCCGTTCTCCTCGGCGAAGTCCACCCTGGGGGCCCAGCCCGACGATTCCGCCACGGACCCCCAAAGGGGCATGGTCCCCAGGAGACGTTGCATCTGTTCGTCGAGGAAATCGCGATCCCGGAAGAGAGAGCGGCCGCCGTCGGGGCGTCGGCGAGAGGGAAGTTGTTGCATGGGGGGTTCCTCCAAGTAATGGGGTGGAAGATGCTCCGTCCTTCGAACAGAGGGCCGAGGACGGTGACATCATGTCCTGCGAGCCCTGCGAGGACCGTGCCACAAACCGGGCTGCTCGGCCGCCACGGTGCCACCGCAGAGAACGCGAAAAGTCGGGCGGAGATGAAGCGCGCGGCCGGTCTCCCAGTGGCGGAACCCGAAAGTTGGGATGGGTCGAATCGTCCCAACGAAGGGACACCCTTCGAGTCCCACCCTGGCGCCCCGTCCGAGATCGAGTCGGAGCAGATGTTCGACGACCACCGCAATGTGTCGGTTGAACGCCCTAGCGGGGCGAAACTCGAGGCCTTTTCGAACGACCCTGCCGGCACACAGTTTGCGTACCCGCAAGAGGCTGTTCCTCCCATTCTCAAGGAGACGGCATCCGTGACTCCCAGGTCTTCGCGTACTCGAAGCCGTCCAGAGCCCCCGAGTCGGAACATGCTCATGGTCCCCTACTGCAACCCGGGCACGGCTATCCTCCTCGTCCTCGGGGCCCTGTTGCCCGTCGCGGGGCTGCCCCTTCCCGCCGCGGCCCAGACCTCTCCAGCCGAGGCGGAGGAGATCGTCCGGCACGTGGACGACCTTCTCAGGGGTGAATCCAGTCACGGGCAAGTCCGGATGGAAGTGGTAACGGACCGGTGGACCCGGAGCATCGAGATGGAGATGTGGTCGCTGGGCCGGGACTACTCCCTGGTCCGGGTCCTCTCTCCTGCCCGGGAGGCGGGGACGGCCACCCTCAAGGTGGACCGGGACATCTGGAACTACCTCCCCCGCGTGGACCGGACCATCCGGGTGCCGGGAGCCGGAATGGGCGGATCGTGGATGGGGTCCCACTTCACCTACGACGATCTCGTGCGAGAGAGCAGCATGGTAGTCGATTACGAGGTCGAGGTTTCCTTCGAAGGGGATCGGGACGGGACCGAGATCTGGGAGTTCACCTTGACTCCCCTCCCGGAGGCCCCGGTGGTCTGGGGTCATGTGGAGCTGGAGGTCCGGAAGGATGACCGCATGCCTCTCCGGACCCGCTACTTCGACGACCGGGGAGACCTGGCCCGCACCATGGTCTTCTCCGAGTTCCGCACCATGGACGGACGGCTCGTCCCCACGGAGCTCTCCATGCACCCCGAGGACCGGCCAAGTGAGCGGACCACGATCCACTACGAGGACCTGGAGTTCGACGCGGGGCTGGACACCTCCTTCTTCTCCCTCCAGCGCCTTCGGGATGGGCCGTGACCGACCGGGGCTTCTTGCTCCGGGTAGGCTGGCGGAACCTGGGCCGACACCGAAGGCGTTCCGTCATCACGGCGGTGGCGCTGGCTTGGGGGTTCGCCGCGGTGGTCCTCTTCAGTGGAATCCTGGAGGGGATGGGGTCCGACTTCGTTCGGAGCGGGACGGACCTCATGGCGGGCCAGGTCCGAATCCAGAACCCGAACTACGAGCCCGAAAGGGAGCTCTGGGACGTGGTAGGCGGCGACGAGGGCGTGTCGTTGTCCGGTCTCCTGGAGCGGGCCCGCAACGATCCCGGCACGGTGGGTGTCTCCCCCCGGCTGTACGGTGCGGGAGTCGTTGCCTCGGACTCCACGTCCCGGGGGGGCCTCCTCATGGGCGTCCTCCCCCGAGAGGAGCGCGGGGTCACCCACTTCCTGGACGGCATCGTCCAGGGGGCACCTCCTGCGGAAGGCGCCTACGAGGTGCTTCTGGGGCAGGAGCTTGCCCGTCAGCTCCGGACCGGGCTCGGCGAGACGGTGGTGCTGGTGGCGCCAGGGGCCGACGGCTCCCTGGGGAACGAGCTCTTCACGGTGAGCGGAATCGTCCGCACCGGAATCCCGGAGGTGGACGCGGCCCAGGTGATCCTGCACCTGGATGATCTCCAGTTCCTCCTGGCCCTCGGGCCCGACGATGTTCACGAGGTGGCACTGGCGGCGGCGAGCCCCTGGGACGCTCCCGCGGTGGCTGAGCGCCTCTCCGCTTCCCTCGCCGATCTCGGGGCCGGGATCCAGGTCGCTTCCTGGACCGAGTTCCGGCCGGAGCTCGTGGAGTTCGCGGGCCTCATCGGCGGCATGAACTGGATCATCCTCATCGTGATCTTCCTCATGGCGGCGTTCGGGGTGGCGAACACCATGCTCATGGGGACCTTCGAGCGCCGACGAGAGTTCGCCGTGGTGAAGGCGCTGGGGATGAAGCCCTCCCGGATCATCGCCATGGTGATGGCGGAGGCCCTCCTGCTGGGGCTCCTGGCGGTGGCGGCGGGAGCCCTCATCTCCCTGCCGCTGGTCCT
>SKSR01000023.1 GCA_007122885.1 Gemmatimonadota bacterium | reverse complement strand
CCGTCGGCCGGGTTCCCGATGGCCAGGGAACGGGCGATGGTGTCGGGTCGGACCGGGGCCACCGAGGTGTCGCCCCGCTCCAGGGCCGAAACGATGGGCGAGCAGCCGGATGCCTGGGCCCCGAAGAGCCGGGCCTGGGAGCTTCCGTCCACCAGACCCACGGCGCCGAGTTCGTGGAAGCCCTTTTCGATCTTCGTGATGAGGGAGCCGCCCGCCATGGGCACGACCACGTTCCCCGGGATCCGCCAGCCGAGCTGTTCGGCGATCTCGTAGGCCACCGTCTTGGAACCTTCGCTGTAGTAGGGCCGGAGGTTCACGTTCACGATGCCCCACCCGAAGCGGTCCGACACCTCGGCGCAGAGCCGGTTCACGTCGTCGTAGATCCCGTCGATCCGGACGACCCGGGCTCCGTGCACTCCCGTCGCCACGATCTTCTCGGGCTCCAGGTCCTGGGGGATGAAGATCCACGCCTCCAGGCCCGCTGCGGCCGCCTGGGCCGCCACGGCATTGGCCAGGTTTCCGGTGGAGGCGCACCCCACCCGGTCCAGACCGAACTCTCGGGCCCGGTTCAGGGCCACGGCCACCACCCGGTCCTTGAAGGACTGGGTGGGATAGTTCACCGAATCCACCTTGATCCAGAGGTCGTCGATCCCCAACTCCGCACCGAGACGGGGTGCGGGAAGGAGCGGGGTCCAGCCGACCCCGTGGCCCCAGCGGGGAACCTCCTCCAGGGGAAGGAGCTCCCGGTAGCGCCAAAGGTCCGTGGGGCGGCTCTCCACCATCTCCCGGGTCACCCGCCCCCGCAGGGACTCCAGGGGGTAACGGACCTCCAGGGGGCCGAAGCACTGGTCGCAGACGTGCACGGGTTCGGCCTCCACCGTAGCTCCGCATAGGCGACAGCTCAGGGTTTCCAGGGTGTTGGATTCGACGGTGGTCATGGTGGTATGCCTCTCTATTCGTTGAACTGGGGCCCGGCGTGAACCGGAGCCACGTGTCCGGCCCGCACGGCGAAATCGCCGAAGGCCTCTCCGTCCTCCCCCTCCTGGGCGTACGCCTGGAAGAGATGTCTCAGATGCTCCAGGATCGTGGCTTCGTCCACGTTCTCCAGCACCGGCCTGTTCAGCCGTTCGCCGTGGAAGCCGCCCCCCAGATACATGTTGTACTTGCCCGGGGCCCGTCCCGAGAAACCCACCTCTGCCACGTAGGGCCGGGAACACCCGTTGTTGCACCCGCTCATGCGGATGACGATGGGCCGATCGCCCAGGCCCACCTCCTCCATGAGCCCTTCCACCTTGGTGATGAGCTCGGGGAAGTAGCGTTCGCTCTCGGCCATGGAAAGGGGGCAGGTGGGGAGCCCCACGCACGCCATGGAGTGCCTTCGGACCTGGGTCCGCTCGGTGACCTCGGCGATGCCGTAGCCCTCAAGGAGCTCTTCCACGTCCCCGGCCCGTTCCTCCGGAATCCGGGCCAGGATCAGGTTCTGGTTCGGGGTTACGCGGAAGTCCCCCACGTCGAGTCGGGCGATCTCCCGTAGGCCCGTCATGATCCGAGGGCCGGGCTCCGCTCCGTTGGTCGCCTCTCCCGCTTCATCCTTCACCCTCCCGTTCTCGATGAAGGCAGTGTAGTTGAGGGTGCCGTCCCCGTTCCGGCTCCATCCGAAGCGGTCCTGGCTCGTCTCGAACCGGTACGGGCGCGCCTCCTCCAGGCTCCAGCCCAGCCGGCGGTGGAGCTCCTCTCTGAACCACTCCAACCCCAGCCGGTCGATGGTGTACTTCATCCGGGCCAGCTTCCGCTCCACCCGGTTTCCGTAGTCCCGCTGGATCGTCACCACCTTTTCGGCCACCTCCACGGCACGGTCCGGAGGGCAGAACCCGATCACGTCCCCGAGCCGGGGATAGGTGTCCGGTTCGTTGTCCGTCCGTCCCATCCCGCCGCCTACCACCACGTTCAAGCCTGCGAGCCGGTCTCCTTCGGTGATGGCGATGAAGCCCAGGTCCTGGGTGAAGACGTCCACGTCGTTCGTAGGTGGCACGGCGAAGCCGATCTTGAACTTCCGGGGGAGGTAGGTGGTCCCGTAGATGGGCTCCTCCTCCTCGGTCACCTGGTCGTTCGAGTCATCCGTTGGATCCTGTCGGGGTCCCCGGTAGAGGGGCTCCCCGTCCAGCCAGATTTCGTGGTAGGCCCGGGACCGGGGGATGAGGTGGTCACTCACCGCCTTGGAGACCTGGAAGAGCTCCTCGTGGACCTTCCCCAACTCGGGGAGCGGCGTGGCCATGACTCCCCGATTCACGTCGCCGCACGCCCCCAGGGTGTCTAGAAGCTGCTCGTGGAGGCCCTGGAGGACGGGCTTCAGGTTCCTCTTGAGGACGCCGTGGAACTGGAAGGTCTGGCGGGTGGTGAGCCGAAGGGTGCCGTTGGCCCGGGTCCGGGCCAGATCGTCCAGGGTGAGCCACTGCTCGGGGGTACAGACTCCCCCAGGGAGCCTGACGCGGATCATGAACTCGTACGCCGGCTCCAGCTTTTTCCGCCGTCGCTCCTCCCTCAGGTCCCGGTCGTCCTGCTGGTAGATGCCGTGGAACTTGGTGAGCTGGGTGGCGTCACCGGGAATGGCTCCGGTGATCGGGTCCCGGAGCCCCTCCTGGACGTTTCCGCGGAGGAATCCGCTCCCGGCCTTGATGGACTCGTTGGGATGGAGTTTCTCCACGGGCTGGGAGCGATCCACGCTCCGGTCCACGGCCTCGGGTTCCCCGGAGCCGCGCTCTCCCCGGTCGTCCTCGGCCCCGGGGCCGTTTCCGTTCGTCTCCGTCGATCCCATCAGTATACGTCCCGCTGGTAGCGCTTCTCGTCTCGGAGGCCCTTCAGGTACGCCTCCGCTTCCTCCTCAGAGCGGTCTCCCTCCTCCTGGATGATGTCCAGCAGGGCCCGGTGGACCCCGGGAGCCATCCCGTCGGCGTCGCCGCAGACGTAGAGGTGGGCCCCTTCCTGGAGCCACTCATAGACCTCTGCGCTCCGGGTGCGGAGCCGGTCCTGGACGTACACCTTCTCCGGGCCGTCCCGGGAGAAGGCCACATCCATCCGGTTCAAAACTCCGTCGTCCAGGAAGCGTTGCCACTCGGTCTGGTAGAGGAAGTCCTCCCGGAACCGTCGCTCGCCGAAGAAGAGCCACGTGGGCCCCTCGGCTCCCGTCTCCTCCCTTTCCTGGAGGAAGGCCCGGTACGGGGCCACGCCCGTTCCGGCCCCGATCATGAGGATCGGCGCATCCGGGTCCTCCGGGAGCCGGAAGGCCTTGTTGGGCTGGACGTAGACGTCCACCGTGTCCCCCGGTTGCACGCGCTCGCCCAGGTACGTGCTCGCCACGCCGTTCCGCTCCTTCCCGTCCGCCGTGGTCCGGGTAAGTGCCACCGTGAGGTCGATCTGGTCCGGAAGCCACTCCTGGCTCGACGCGATGGAGTAGAGCCGGGGCTGAAGCCGGCGGAGCATCTCCACGAACTCCTGGGCCCCGAGGCCGGTGACGGGGAACTGCTGGAGAACGTCCACCACCTGGTTCGAGGCCATGTACCGCTCGAGCCGCTCCCGGTCGTCGTCGCCGAGGATCTCGGCCAGCTCCCTGGCGTCGGCCACCTGGGCGTACGAGCGGAGGAAGCCGGGGGTCAGCCGGGTGAGCTCCAGGTCCCGCTCCAGCGCCTCCGACAGGGTCCGCTCCTCGTCGCCCACGGACACTCGCTCGCCGGGAGAGAGCTGCAGGGTCTCCAGGACTTCGTCCACCAGGGCGGGCTCGTTGGCCGGAAGGATCCCCAGGCTGTCCCCGGGCTGGAAGGGAAGGGCCCCTTCCTCCACCAGAAGCTCGATATGGTGGGTCTCCTTGTCGGACTCCCTCCCGTTCAGGCGGATGTTCTCCAGGATCTCGGCCCGGTACGGGTTCTTTCGGGAGTGCTTGGGCCGGGTGGGTGCCGGGGCGGCCACTCCGTTCCCTCCTCCGTTCAGCTCCCCGCCCACGCCGGGGAAGAGGCTTCCCAGGAGGCCTGCACCGGCTCCCCTCCCGACGGGCGCTCCGCCTGGAACCCCGCTTCCGCTTCCGGAGGGCGCTCCGGCCGGAACCGCCTCCTTCAGGAGATTCACCACCCGGCCGGCCCACTCCTCGGCTTCGTCGTCGTAGTCCACGTCCAAGTCGGCCCGGTCCGCCAGGCGCTCGCCCCCCAGCTCCTCGAAGCGCTCGTCCAGGTCCTGTCCCGCCTTGCAGAAGTGGGCGTAGCTGCTGTCGCCGAGGGAGAGGACGGCGAACTTGGTTCCCTCCAGGCTCGGGGCCTTCCGGCTCCACAGGAACTCGAAGAATCCTGCCGCCGGCTCTGGAGGATCCCCTTCGCCGTGGGTGGAGGAGATGAGGACGACCCTCTGCTCGTTGCGCAGGTCCTTGGTGCGGTAGTCGGCCATATCCACCGCCCTGGCCGGGAGCCCATCCGCCGTGGCCTTTTCCACCAGGTCCTGGGCCACCCCCTCCGCGTTGCCGGTTTCGGTGCCGTAGAGGACGGTCACGACGGGGGCTCCCTCCCCTCCGCCGTCTCCCGCCCCTCCGTGGGGGCCTCCGTTGCCGCCGGCGGCGTTGGCCGCCTGTCCGGCGAGTCCCGCCAGGTAGCCGCTCAACCAGAGGGCTTGCTGAGGGGTCAGGGTCGTGGCCAGGGACGCCAGTTGCCGCGCCTGGGCATCGTCCAAGACGCCCATGGCTCCCTGGATCCGGTTGGCCGTTGTTTCCTCTCCCATGGTCTCTCTCTCCACCGTATTTCCGCCGTTCACCGCTCGTCCGCTCGCACCGTCCGGGCCCGGTCTCCCGGGGCTGCCCCGTCCTTCGGGCCGGTCCGGGTCAACAGCTCCCCGCAGCCGGTCCCCGAACGGGGAGGAGTCCTTCCTCCCGGAGGCGTCTCACGATCTCTTCGGCCACCTCGTCAACGGTCCGCTCCGCCGTGTCCGCCACCAACTCGGGTTCCTCCGGTTCCTCGTAGGGAGCCGAGACCCCCGTGAAGCCCGGAATCTCCCCGTCCAGGGCCTTCCGGTAGAGCCCTTTCGGGTCCCGGCGGATGCACTCCTCGACTCCGCAGCTCACGAACACCTCGAAGAACCGGCCCTCCGGAAGGAGGGAACGAACGGCTTCCCTGTCCTTCCGGAAGGGGGAGACGAAGGAGCAGATCACGAGCGTCCCCTGTTGGAAGAGGAGTCGGGCCACCTGCCCCACTCTCCGGAGGTTCTCCCTCCGGTCCTGCTCCGAGAATCCCAGATCCCGTCCGAGCCCCTGGCGGACGTGGTCGCCGTCCAGTTGGAAGCTTTGAACGCCCTCCTCGAAGAGCCGCCGCTCAAGGGCCCGGCCCAGAGTGGTCTTCCCGGAGCCGGGGAGGCCCGTGAGCCAGAGGACCGCCGCCCGGTGACCGTTCCTCTCCTCCCGTTCCTCCAGGGAGACGCTCCACCCGTCCCAGGCCAGGTGGCCCTCCTCGTCCTCGGAGGCTGCCCACACCGGGAGGGTCGCCACGTCCTCCTCCTCCCGACTCCCACGGATCATCCCGGCCCCCACCGTCCGGTTCGTGCGGGGGTCCACCAGGACGAAGTTCCCGGTGGCCGGGTTCGAGCCGTAGGGGTCGCAGAAAAGGGGTGCGGCCGTCGTTAGCTCGACCCGGCCGATGTCGTTCAGGGTCAGCCGCTCGGCCGCCTTCGGCTCCAGGGTGTCCGGGTCCAGCCGGTGGTCGACCTGGTCCAGGACGGCTTGAACCTCCCGGGTCGTGTGCAGGAGGCGGTAGCTCTCGCCAGGGGCCGCCGGCTCCTCCCCCATCCAGCACAGGTCCGCCCGGAAGCGGGTGGCAGGAGAGGGAGCCCCCTCGGCCTGGGCGATCATCTCTCCCCGGGAGACGTCCACTTCATCCTCCAGAGTGACGACCACCGCCTTCCCCGCCCCGGCCGACTCCACCGGCCCCGCCGTGGTCTCCACGGTCCGGACCCGGGTTTCCACTCCGGCAGGGAGGGCGACCACCCGGTCACCGGGCCGGACGGTCCCCGATGCCACCGTCCCGGTGTAGCCCCGGAACTCGGGATTGGGACGGATCACGTACTGTACGGGGAGTCGGAAGTCCGTCTCGTTCGTTCCCGGGTCCACCTCCACCGTCTCCAGGATCTCCAGGAGGGAGCCGTCCTGGTACCAGGGCATCCGCTCCGACGGGCGGACCACATGATCTCCCCGGAGGGCCGAGATCGGGACGAAGGTGAGATCGTTCAGGTCGAGCTTGCCGGCGAAGGTCCGGAAGTCCTCCACGATCTCCCGGTAGGCGTCCTCTCGGTAGCCCACCAGGTCCATCTTGTTCACGGCCACGACCAGGTGGCGGATGCCCAGGAGGGAAGCCAGGGAGGCGTGGCGCCGGGACTGGGTCACCACCCCCTTCCGGGCGTCCACGAGGATGATGGCCAGGTCCGCCGTGGAGGCTCCCGTGACCATATTACGGGTGTACTGGACGTGGCCGGGCGTGTCGGCGATGATGAACTTCCGCCTGGGCGTGGCGAAATACCGGTAGGCCACGTCGATAGTGATCTTCTGCTCCCGCTCGGCCCGGAGCCCGTCGGTGAGGAGGGCCAGGTTCACCTCCTTCTCGCCGCTTCGCCGGCTGGCCCCTTCCACCTGTTCGAGCTGGTCCTCGAAAACCGTCTTCGTCTCGTAGAGGAGCCGCCCGATGAGCGTGCTCTTCCCGTCGTCCACGCTCCCGGCGGTGGTGAACCGGAGGAGATCCGTGGCTCCGGCCCGGCGGTCCTTCGGAGGGGCGACCGTCCCGCCCATCAGAAATACCCCTGCCGTTTCCGGTCTTCCATGGAGGTCTCGGACCGCTTGTCGTCGGCTCGGGCGGCCCTTTCTCCCAAACGGGCCGCCGCCGTTTCCCGGACGATGTCGTCCACGCTGGTGGCCGACGACTCCACGGCCCCGGTGCACGTGGCGTCGCCGATGGTCCGGAAGCGGACTCGTCGCTGGAGCACCCGGTCCTCCGCATCCCGCTGGATGTGCGGCGTGTTGAGGAGGAGCGTTCCGTTCCGCTGGACCACCTCGCGCTCCCGGGCGAAGTAGAGCTCGGGCACCGGGATCTCCTCCCGGGCGATGTACTGCCACACGTCCAGCTCGGTCCAGTTGGAGAGGGGGAAGACCCGGAAGTGCTCGCCGGGCCGAAGCCGCCCGTTGTAGAGGTTCCAGAGCTCCGGACGCTGATTCTTTGGATCCCACTGACCGAAGCGGTCCCGGTGGGAGAAGATCCGCTCCTTCGCCCTGGCCTTCTCCTCGTCCCGTCGGGCGCCCCCGATGGCGGCGTCCGCCTCCAGCTCCTTCAAGGCGTCCAGGAGCGTGACGGTCTGAAGCCCGTTCCGGGTGGCGCCGGGGCCCGTTTCCTCCTCCACCCGCCCCCGATCGATGGAGTCCTGGACGTAGCGGACCAGGAGCTCTCCCCCCATGTCGCGGACGAACCGGTCCCGGAACTCCAGTGTCTCCTGGAAGTTGTGGCCCGTGTCGATGTGGAGGAGGGGGAAGGGGATGGAGGCGGGCCGGAAGGCCTTTCGGGCCAGCCAGGTCAGAACGATGGAGTCTTTTCCTCCAGAGAAGAGAAGAACCGGCCTCTCGAACTGGGCCGCCACCTCTCGGAGGATGTGGACCGCCTCGTCCTCCAGCCGGGAGAGGTGGGCCTCCAGCCCCGCCGTGGGCGCCGTCCCGTTCAGGCCGGGCCGGGGCTCCGCGAAGCCGTTCCGGGCGGTCGCGCTCGTCGCCTGGGTTCCGCTGGCCGTCTGCACCATATGTCCTTCCCTCCTGGCTGGTCCGTCGTTCGATCCGTCCAGCGTGGGGATGCGTCCGTCCACGCCCCCCTTTACGCCGGTCGTTTCCATCGTCATCCCGCCCTGCCCACCGGAAGCCCCGCCGGGGCTTCGCTCGCTTCCCCGGGAGTGGGTGAGGGGAACGCCTCACCGCCGACTCGGGCGCCCAGGCTTCGAAGGAGACGGCCGAGCTCTCCTTGGTCCCGCCCGGCTCCCGGGATGACGACCCGGAGGCCCTCCAGGTCGGCTCGAGCTCGAAGCGCGCAGGCCGCCGCCGCCGGGTGCGAAGTCCGGACTGCCAGGTCCGCCCGGAGCCCGCGCCGCCGGAGCCTCTGGTCGGCGCCGCGGCCCGCGGCCAGGATGGAAGGGGCCCCGGTCGTGGGGGCATCGCCCGCCGGGCCTCCGAACCCCTCGAACCCTCCGTGCAGCGCCCTGTCCACCTCTTCGGCCGACGTGAAGATGGCCCAGGGGGCCCGGGCTCGGCTCCGGGAGCCGGCACCGTCAGGGGACGCCTCCGGGGAATCGGCGGAATCGGCAGGCAGGCCCCCGGACGCTTCAGGGCCTTCCAGGTCCCGCAGGAGGACCACATCGCCCACCACCACCAGGGCGGGCCCTTCCAGGTCGGCCTCTCGGACCCGCCCTCCGATGTTCCGGAGCGTCCCCACCACGGTCCGCTCCCCCGGTAGCGTGCCCCGATCCACCACCGCCGCCGGCGTCTCGGGGCGGCGGCCGCTCCGGATCAGGGAGGTGGCGAGCTCGTCCAGACGGGAGAGGCCCATGAAGACCACCACGGTCCCGTCGGACCAGGAGAGGGGGGTGTTTTTCTCCAGCCCGTCCCGTCCCCGGTGTCCGGTGAGGAAGGTGACCGACGAGGAAACCTCCCGGTGGGTGAGAGGGATGCCGGCCGAGGCCGGAACTCCGACACCGGCGCTCACGCCGGGAACCACATGGAAGGGAACACCGGCTCCACGGAGAGCGAGGGCTTCTTCGCCGCCCCGGCCGAAGACGAAGGGGTCACCCCCCTTGAGCCGAACCACCGTCCGATGAAGGCCGGCCAGCTCCACCAGGATCTCGTTGATCGCTTCCTGGGGGATGCCTGCCCGTCCGGCCCTCCGTCCCACCGCGTAACGCTCGGCGTGGTCGGGGACCTCTTCCAGGAGGTCCGGGCTGGCCAGAGCGTCGTAGACCACCGCGTCGGCCCGCTCCAGGAGCCGGGCTCCCTTCAGGGTGAGGAGCTCCGGATCACCCGGCCCCGCGCCCACCAGGTGGACGGTTCCCGCTTTGTCTTTCGTCTCCCACGTATCCGACATGTGTATTCCGCTTTGGGGTGGCACGGCACGAAAAGAGCCCCGGCCTCTCCGAGAGGCCGGGGCTCCATGAACCCGCTCGAGGTGCCCGCTTCTCTATCGCATCGGGCTCACCGGACCAGCGGATCCCTCCCCGGCCTCTCCAAGGCAGAGAGGACAACAACAGGTCGAGCACATGCAGCACATACGAGAAGCCGCACCGAAGCCCATGCCTCGGTTCCGGTTCTCCGGCCGCTGTCCGCTGAACGGGTGCGTCATCTCGCGTTCGTTCCTCATGCCGTGCGAATCTACGCGTCGGGGCGCCCTTTCGTTCCCAGGGCCGGAAGGACGAACTTCCGGCTTCCGGGTCGGATGGTGGCTAGCCAGCCTGCCCCACGCGTGCGCCAATCATCAGTGGCAAGCAAGAACTTTAATGGTGATG
Source organism: Gemmatimonadota bacterium (assembly GCA_007122885.1). Classification (GTDB taxonomy): domain Bacteria; phylum Gemmatimonadota; class Gemmatimonadetes; order Longimicrobiales; family Gaopeijiaceae; genus SKSR01. Next base: position 3,901 of record SKSR01000023.1, on the reverse strand, counting down.
AGTGAATCGGAAAAGGGGGGCGGTGGATCCGAGGCCCAGAGGGAGGCTGCCGTCCTCCTGCTGGGCCATGGGTCCCACCGGAGCGCCGAGTCGTCCCTCCCCGTCAGGGCGGCCGCCTCCAAGCTCCGTGACGACGGCGGCTTCCGAGAAGTCAGAACGGCGTTCTGGAAGGAAGACGCCCACTTGCACCACGCCCTCCACACGGTGGAGCGGCCCTGGGTCTACGCCGTGCCCGTCTTTACCAGCACCGGCTACTTCACCCACCGGATCGTCCCACGGGAGCTACGGGCTTCCGCGGACTCCCTGGAGGGTTATCCCTTCCGCCTCCGGATCCTTCCTCCGGTGGGGACCCGTCCCGAAATGCTGGACCTGGCCCTGGACCGAGCCGGCGATACCGCAGCCCGGGCCGAGCGAAGGGAGGGGGAGGGGAGTGCCACCGACGTCATCGTGGTAGGCCACGGCACCCGCCGCCATCCGGACTCGGGCCGGATCACCCGGGAACTCACCCGCCGGCTCGACTCCCGGTGGTCTCGGGGCCGGGTGACGAGCGCCTTCCTGGACGAGGATCCCTCGGTGGAGACGGCTCTCCGGACGCTTTCCGCCCGGCGGGTCGTGATCCTTCCCTTCTTCGTGTCCCGGGGCTGGCACGCGGGGACCACCCTTCCAGGCGATCTGGGGGTGGAGGGTGGTCGGACCCGGTTCGAGGACCGGGAGCTCTGGTACGCCGAACCCGTGGGCACCCACCCCGAGCTCTGGACCGTCATCTCGGCCATGGTGCGAGAGGCCATGGCGGGCGACGCCACGGCGGGCCAGGTCCCGGTCGAAAACATCACGGCGGGTGAGCTTTCCACTCCGGCTGCTCGGGCCCGGGAGGACTTCCTCCGGTGGCTGGCTCGGCCGCCGGCCGCCGGCCGAACCTTCCTGGAGGTCCGGGTCGCGCCGCTCCCGGATGGAGGTTTCGAGCTCCGCCACGAAAGGGACGGGACCCTCGACGCAGGTGTCCTGGAGACCCGCCCGGACCCGGAGTGGGCCCGGGAGGTGGCGGCCCGAACGGACACGGGTGCCCACCGGCCCCTCAAGACGACCCGGGACCTTCGCAGGGGCTGGCGGCTGGCCCCCATCTCCGCCCAGGGCGTCTGGGACGCCCTGGGGCACCTCTACCCGGCCGCCGGGACGCACTGGCACCTGGCCCGAACCGGCTCCCTTTCCATCCGCACGTACGCCGAGGCGGCCGGCCGGCAGACGGGCATGTTCGCCCCGGTCTCCTCCCTCTCCACGGAGGGGACGGCCACGGCGCACCGAAGATGCTGCGTGGGCCGCTCCTGTCTTCGGGGGGTGTTGTGGCCCCCCGTCGGGGGGGGAGCTCCCCCCCCGAACGGAACTCCCGCGGCCGACGGCGCCGGTGGCGCGGTTCCCTGCCCGGAGCCCTGCTCCCTCCTCTTCAACGCGGCGTTCGAGGAGGTTCGTCGAGGTTCCTCGGGTCAGGGGTCCAGCCAGTAGCTCACCTTGATCATGAAGGTGTTCTCAGCCCGGGAGCCGAGCAGGTCGCTCACTCCGTCCCGCAACTGAAAGCGCCCGTCCGCTATCTCGTCGCTCCGGGCCTGGCTCCAGACCAGGAAAAGGGTGGACCCTGGCCGGAATCTCCAACGCAGGACGGCGTTCGTCTGGAGTTCCCGGATGCCGAAGTCCGGGTCGTCGATTCCCCGGAAGGTCCCGTCGCCTTCCACGTCCACCTCCAGCTCTCCGTCGGGCCCGTCCCGGACCTCCAGGGTTCGGAGCCGGTCCTCGTAGCTCCGGGCCTGGGGGGCCTCCACGGTCCTCAGACCCCGGTAGCTCCCGGAGCTCAGGAAGGGCTGGGCGTAGACCTGGAGGGTCAGGTCCGGCGCCAGAGCCACGTCGGCCCGAACGTCCATCCCCACGGTGGTCTGGCGGAGGCGTCCCAGGATCGGGTGTCGCTCCTCTCCGGCGGAGAGCCGGGTGACCCACTGGCGGTCGTCCACGTTTCGCGATGCGAACGGACCCAGCTCCACACGGGTGCCCGGGGTGGGCCGCCAGCGGAGCGTGGGTGCCACCCGGAGGTTCCAAGAGTCGCTCTCGGGTCGTAGGCCCCAGTCGACGTTGGTCCTGAGCTGCAGATCCTGGCGGGAGTCGCCGGCGAAGCCCAGCCATCCCCCCACCTCCTCCTCCGTCCGTAGGGCCGGGCCTCCCCGAAGAGCCACGGGAGATGCGGCCGGGGCCGCGTACCGGATCCCTCCCCAGACGCTACGGCCGCTCCGGAGCTGGACGTCGCCGTTTACGTTCCCCCCCAGCTCCGTCCGCTCGCCGCCGAAGGTCGTGGTTCCCCAGGCGTTCGCGAAGACGGACCACTGCCGGAGCCGGTCGCCCGGGTTCGTCTCCACGTACCCGGCGTAGAGGGCGTTGGCCAGGTAGTCCGCCGAACCCATGAAGCCCAAGTCGTTTGCCTCGAAGCCCGGGGAGCGCCACTGGGTGAGGATCCCCCCTCGCCACGCACCCCCGGTTTTGGATAGCTCCAGGTCTCCCGAGTGGCCGCTCAGGGACGTCCGCTCCGGGTCGAGCTCCAGGTGGCCCGCGTCCGGGCGGTGGAAGTAGCGGGCCGGTGCGCGCTGGAGTTGTTCCATGGAGGTGGAGGAGCCCGCCACGTGAGACCCCACCAGGAATCCCCGGAGGAGGTAGCGGTCGTCACCGAAGCGGTGGCTGGCGTCGAGCCCTCCCGTCAGGGCCCTGTCCGGAAGCTCCAGACCAGCGGCCGGATCTCCTTCCCGGAAGGTGCCGGTGAAAACCGATCCGAAGGTGGTTCGTCCCTCGTTGAGGTCGCGCTCCACCCGGGCCACGGAGTAGTTCGTCCGGGGCTCCACCACATCCCGGCCCGTGAAGCCGTCCTCGGTGGCGAAGGCCGCCTCCTCCCGGGCGGTGACGGCGTTCAGGAGGCCCAGGGACCATCCCCCGTCCGTTCGTCCCGAGAGCTTCCCAGCCGCCAGGATTCGGCTCTGCTCGGGTTCGTCGGCCCATTCGGCCTCGTCCCGGACCGTTCCCTGGGGAGAGCGTCCGATCCTCCGGGAATGGAAGAGGGTCTCGGCCCGGTTGTCGCCCAACCCGATGCCGAACCGGAATATATTCGCCCCCTCCAGGAAGAAGGGCCTCCGCTCCGGGAAGAAGGTCTCGAAGGCGGAGAGGTTCACCTGGGCCGGGTCCGCTTCCACCTGGCCGAAGTCCGGATTCACCGTGGCGTCGAAGGTCAGGTTCGGCCCCAGCCCCACCTTCACGTCCACTCCACCGTCCAGCGTTCCGGCCGAGGGGGCGTGGAACGGGTCCTCCGGGTCGCCCGGCGCCCTGGTGAGTCCGGCCGCGGAGTAGGGGCGTACCTCCACCCGCCGAGGGGGATCCAGGGCTTCCACCCCCCGGATGATCCCGGAGCGGGAGACCACCGCGTTCGTCTCCCGGCTCAAGGGGGACCAGGTGGAGGTTTCCTGGTGGCGGGCGGTTTCCCGGAGGAAGTTCACTCCCCAAGTCCGTCCGGCACCGCTCCCGAAGCGAAGCTGGGAGTAGGGGATACGGAGCTCGGCCGTCCACCCCTCCGGGCCCACCCGGACCTCCGACTCCCAGACGGCCTCCCAGTCGTCGTCCTCCCGGCCATCGTCGTAGAAGAGGACGTCCCGCTGCACCCCGGCCGGATTCACCATGAACGCGAAGCCCGTCCTCCGGTCGTGGTAGCTGTCCACCAGGACGCCCACCCAGTCCGAGGGAGAGGCCTCGTTCCGGCGGGTCAGGAGTCCCACGATGGAGTCGGGCGCCGAGTCCCGGGCCCGGAAGCCCACGTAGAGTGCCTCCCGGCCGAAGAGAACCAGGGCCTCGGTGGGCTCTGCGGGGGGCGCTCCATCGT
>SKSR01000096.1 GCA_007122885.1 Gemmatimonadota bacterium | reverse complement strand
GCGTTTCTGGATCGGGCCGCCCGGGTGGCCGGAAGCGGGGCGGCCGCCGCCGCCATCCTGGAAGCCCTTTCCCCGGATTACGCCCGGGCCCAACAGGTGCCCGACGGGGATCCGCGGGTGGAGACGGAGTACGTGGAATACCCCTCTCCCCAGGGGCACGAAACCGTGCGGGCATATATGGCCCGGCCACGGGACGCGGAAGGCCCCCTCCCGGCCGTGGTGGTCGTCCACGAGAACCGGGGGTTGACCCCGTACATCGAGGATGTGGCCCGTAGGCTCGCCACCGACGGCTTCTTGGCGTTCGCGCCCGACGGGCTCACCCCGGTGGGAGGGTATCCGGGGAACGATGACGAAGGGCGGGAACTCCAGGCGCAACTCGACCGGGACCGGCTCGTGGAGGATTTCGTCGCCGCCGGCCGATACCTTCTGGATCACCCCGACTCGACGGGCCGGGTGGGCGTGGTGGGCTTCTGCTTCGGAGGCGCCGTGGCCAACACCATGGCCGTCCGGATCCCCGAGCTTCGGGCGGCGGTCCCATTCTACGGCACCCAGCCTCCCGCCGAGGAAGTGGACCGAATCCACGCCTCCCTCCTGATCCATTACGCCCAAGACGACGAGAGGGTGAATGCCGGCTGGCCCGAGTACGAGGAGGCTCTGCAGGCCCATGGCGTGGACTACACGGTCTACTTCTACGAGGGGACCGTCCACGCCTTCCACAACGACTCCACGCCCCGCTACGACGAGGAAGCGGCTCGGCTGGCCTGGGAGCGGACGATCGAGTTCTTCCGTCGAACCCTCGGAGAGCCTTGAGCCGAAGACCCCATCCGGGCGTTCGGGGGTGGGGAATCGGAAGCCCCGCGTGAGCAGGCCCGGCATCACGGGTCGAATGTGGCTGTGGGCGGTGGTTCTCTGCGCTGCCGTGCCGGGACCCTCGGCGGCCCAGGCCCCCACCGCCGACCTGGCCTCGCAGGGCTGGTGGACGTCCGACTTCCTGGTGGACTACTCCATCGTGCTCGCGGGCACCTCCGGCTATTTGGTGGGCGAGCGCCTCGCCCCCAGGGCCGTCCCTCTCCTGGGCCCTGCCTACGCCCCGGACGATCCTGTCCCCATCTTCACGGACCCGGACGTCTCGGAACCGCACCTGGACCGTCCCACCGTTCCTCGCCGCTGGATCCATGGGCTCCTGGTAGCCGGAGGTCTCTTGGCGGCGGGGCTCGAATCCGGGCACCTGGCCTGGGGCAATGGCTCCCAGCGACGCCTCCACGACACGGCGGTGGGCTACATGGAAGCCGTGGCCGTGACCGCCGCCGTCACGTCCCTGACCAAGCCCTGGGTGGGCCGGCTCCGCCCGGACTTCGGCGAACGTGCCCGTCGCCATCACTGCTTCCAGACAGGCGACGCGTACGGGGATGTCTGCCGGGGCTGGAGGGACGACCCCCTGGCCGTCGATCCGGAGGAAGCCGCTCGCCTCCTGGACGACGGCCGCCGGAGCTTTCCGTCGGGCCACGCCTCCCACTCCTTCAACCTCCTGGGCTACCTGGCTCTCGTGGTGGGAGGTCGGTACGTATGGGGCGAAGGCGCCGAAGGGACGGGTCGGTGGGTGGGTGGTGCGAGCCAAGCCGCCCTCCTGGGCACGGCGGGCTGGATCTCGGGCACACGTGTGGCGGATGGCCGACACCACCTCTCGGATGTGCTGGCAGGAGCGGCCCTGGGCCTCGCCACAGCGAACGTCTCGTACTGGCGAAGGTTCGGGACCGACGGCACTCTTCGCGGCTCCCGCGCCGAGGGCGACTCCCGAATGACCCGGGATACGACCCACCCGGGGGCCGGATTTCCGGGGGTGCTCCTTACCGTGACCCTCCACCCCTGAAGCCGCCCGATCCTTCCGCGAGCCCGGCGGAGCTTTCGCCGACAGTGACCAGCCGTTAAATAATAAGGAAGAGGTTCGGCGCTGTATTTTGGTTGGGAGGTGCACCATGGATCCGCGTCCGACGACCCACTTGTCGAGAGCCTTCTGCTCGGCTCGGGATCGGAACGTGCCGGTGCTCCTCAGAACCCGGACCCGAACCGGGTCGGAGGCGTGGCGGCGAAGCGAGACCGAGCTCTTCTCCTGTCTGGACTACGGTGTCCGTTGCACGGGAGCCCTCTGCCCCCTCTTCTCCCTTCCCGCCTTCCCGTCAGAGGGACTGCTGCACGAGGCGCTGGAGGTGGAGCGACAGCGGCCCCGACCGAGTAGCGCCGACGCCCTGGCCGTCCTGGAACGAGCCTTGCGAGAAACATGGGACCGAACGGGGCGGGAGCCCGTTCAGAGCCATCCTGTGGAAGCTCGGACGCGCCGGGGTCCTTCAGAACATGGGCCCCACCCACCCCCCGCTCCCTGAGCCCGGGGCGGCGGCCGGCGCCGCATCCCCCTGAGCCGGAGTCGACCCATGGGCCCCACCGACGTCTCCGATCCCCAGTACTACCACCGAGTGGTGGACTGTCAGTGGGCCTGTCCGGCCCATACGAACGTCCCCGAGTACATCCGCCTCATCGCCCTGGGAAAGTATACGGACGCCTACATGCTCAACCGGCGATCAAACGTCTTTCCCGGCATCCTGGGGCGGACCTGCGACCGTCCCTGCGAACCCGCCTGCAGGAGAACCCGCCTGGATGGAGAGCCGGTGGCGATCTGCCGTCTGAAGCGGGTGGCTGCAGATCTCCGGGACGATGTGGAAGATCTGCTTCCCAGAATTCCCGACGAGAAGAACGGCAAGAACGTCCTTTGCATAGGGGCCGGACCGGCATCCCTCACGCTGGCCAACGACCTCATGCCCCTGGGCTACGAGGTCACCATCTACGAGAAGTTGGAGAGGGCCGGCGGCCTCATGTGGAACAACATCCCTCAGTTCCGACTTCCGCCCCGGGTTTTGGACGAGGAGATCGACATGATCCTGGACATGGGGGTCGACCTCCAGTGCAACCGCCCGGTGACCAGCATGGCCGAAGTGCTCCAGGAAGGCTGGGACGCCGTCTTCATCGGCACTGGAGCGCCCAAGGGGAAGGAGCTGGAGATCCCCGGGCGATGGGAGGCCCCGGAGCAGATCCACGTGGGGATCGCATGGCTCCAATCCATCGCGTTCGGACATGTGGACTCGGTGCGGCCCCGGGTGCTGGTCATCGGCGCGGGCAACACGGCCATGGACTGCTGCCGGAGCGCCCTGAGGATGGGGGGCACGGACGTGAAGGTGATGGCCCGGAAGCCCCGGCCCCTTTTCAAGGCGAGCCCCTGGGAGTTGGAGGACGCCGAGGACGAAGGAGTGGAGATCCTGGAGAACCACTCCCCCCTCCGTTTCGTGGTGGAGGACGGGAAGCTGGTGGGCATGGAATTCGAAGTGGTTCGATGGCACGAGGGGGACGGAGAACGCCTTCGAAAGGAAGTGGTGGACACCACCTTCATCCCCTGCGACGAGGTCCTCCTGGCCATCGGCCAGGAAACGGCCTTCCCCTGGATCGAACGGGACATCGGGATCGAATTCAACGAGTGGGACATGCCGGTGGTCGACCGGACCACCTTCCAGACCACCCTGGAGGGAGTCTTCTGCGGAGGGGACGCGGCGTGGGGCCCGGAGAACATCATCTGGGCGGTGGAACACGGACACCAAGCGGCCATCTCCATCCACAACCACTGTGAAGGGGTCCCGGTGGAGGAACGCCCTCCCTACGGACAGAACCTGGTCAGTGTGAAGATGGGGCTCCACGAATGGAGCTACTCGAACAACTACGACGAGAGCTCCCGCGCCCAAATGCGCTACGCAGAG
>SKSR01000215.1 GCA_007122885.1 Gemmatimonadota bacterium | reverse complement strand
TCGATCCCAAGCGCTCCCAGACGGATTTCTTGCTGTGGACCATCGGGGTCTCGGTGGGGGTTCGGCGCGACGGCTGAGCGGATCGAGTGGATGCCGGGTCGGGTCGAGCGTGCTGTCTCGGAGTGGTGGGGACCGGGAGGTGATGGGGCTCCGGAGAAGCGACGGGATCCCAACGGAGAAGCAAGCGATGGAGGCGATGGGACGCATGACGGAAGGGGAGGGGCTCCAATTGGGTGTGGTGGATCAGTCTCCCGTGCCGCACGGCGGGACCGCGCGGGAAGCGGTGGAGGCCACCGTGGAGCTGGCGCGCCGCTGCGATGAGCTGGGCTACAGCCGCTACTGGTTGGCCGAGCACCACAGCACGAACTCGTTCGCGGGGTCATGCCCCGAGATCCTCATTTCGCGGGTGGCGTCGGCCACTACCCGGATTCGGGTGGGCTCCGGAGGGGTTATGCTCCCCCATTACTCACCCTACAAGGTGGCCGAGCAGTTCCGGATGCTGCAGACACTCTTCCCGGGACGGGTGGACCTGGGTCTGGGCAGGGCCCCCGCCGGGACGAAAGGGGCGGCCCAGGCCCTCCGCTATGGGCGACAGGGGATCCCGGTGAACCGGTTCCCGGAGCAAATCCAGGATCTCATGGCCTGGCTGGGAGAAGCCTTTCCGGACGACCACCCGTTCCGGAAGGTACGGGCCACGCCACGGGGCAAGGATCTTCCCGAGCTCTGGCTCCTGGGCTCCGGGGGCGAGACCTCCGAAGTGGCAGCTCGCCTGGGGCTTGGCTACTCCTTCGCCCAGTTCATAGCCGGCGTGGACGGGGCGAACCCCATGGAACGGTACCGGGAACGATTCCAGAGCTCGGAGGCCTTCTCCGAGCCTCGGGGAAACGTGGCGGTGGGGGTGATCTGCGCCGAGACGGAGGAGGAGGCTCGGACCCTGGCGTTGAGCCAGCACCTCTGGCGAGCCCGGATCATTCGCGGGATGGATCGAGGGATTCCATCTCCGGAAGAGGCCCGGGACGAGCTGGGACGGATGGGGGTGCCGTTGGACGAGTTGCACCCCGATCCGAAGACCGTGGTCGGTGATCCGGATCAGGTTCGTTCGGCGTTGGAGGAGCTGGCCCGACGGTACCGGGTTCGGGAGGTACTCGCAGTGACCGTGACGCACGATTTGAGCGCCCGCCTTCGCTCGTACGAGCTCCTGGCGCAGGTCATGAAGTTGGAGCCGGTTCCAGCCGGGTGAACCCGGTGGCCTCAACCTATTCGGCGGTATATGTTATGGCCGCCTTCCCGGCGTCCGAGCCGGGGCGTGGAGAGGTAGGGCGGTGCTCACCGGTGGGCCCAACGGCACCACGTGGGAGCGCGGCGCGGACAGGGGCAGCGGGGACGGATCCATCCATACGGAGGAGGACATGGCTGATAGCGGTACGGGGAAGGGGAATACCCTGAGCGTCCGGGACAACCGCACGGGGCGGGAGTACGAGATCGAGATCCACGACGGGGACGTGATCCGGGCGATGGATCTCCGCCAGATCAAGGTGGAGGACGACGACTTCGGGATGATGTCGTACGATCCCTCGTACATGAACACCGCTTCTACGCGGAGCCGGGTTACGGAGATCGACGGCTCACGAGGGATCCTCCGCTATCGGGGCTATCCCATCGAGGAGCTGGCGCAGAAGGGCACCTTTCTGGAGGTGGCCTATCTGCTGCTGAAGGGGGAGCTTCCCACCCGGAAGGAGCTCGACGACTTCGTCCATCAGGTGACCTACCACACGTACATCCACCAGAACATCACCAAGCTCCTGGATGGATTCCGATACGATGCCCATGCCATGGGCATCATGATCTCCTCCGTGGCGGCCCTGTCCACATTCTATCCGGAGGCGAAGCAGATCGACGACCCGAAGGTCCGGTGGGAACAGATTCTTCGGATCGTGGCCAAGATGCCCACGTTGGCCGCCTTCGCCTATCGGCACCACCGAGGACTCCCGTATGTCTATCCGGTGAACGACTTTTCCTATACGGGGAATTTTCTCCACATGCTCTTCAAGATCGGGGTTCGGGATTACGAGCCCAACTCGGTCCTGGAGAGGGCCCTGAACATCCTCTTCATCCTCCACGCCGACCACGAACAGAACTGTTCGGCCACCGCCATGAGGGTCATCGGAAGCTCCCAGTCCGATCCGTACTCGGCACTGTCGGGGGCCATGGCGGCCCTCTACGGCCCCCTGCACGGAGGGGCGAACGAGGCGGTCCTCCGGATGCTCACCGAGATCGGGGACGTCAAGAACATTCCCGACTTCATGGATAGCGTGAAGCGAGGTGAGCGGCGGCTCATGGGCTTCGGCCACCGGGTCTACAAGGCCTACGATCCCCGGGCGAGCATCATCAAGGACACGGCCCACGAGGTCTTCAGCGTGACCGGGAAGAACCCTCTCCTGGACATCGCCCTGGAGCTGGAGAAGATCGCCCTCCAGGAGGAGTACTTCGTCTCCCGGAACCTCTATCCCAACGTGGACTTCTACTCGGGGCTCATCTACCAGGCCTTGGGTTTCCCCGTGGAGATGTTTCCGGTCCTCTTCGCCATCCCCCGCTCCGTGGGGTGGCTCGCCCAGTGGGAGGAAATGCTGGAGGACAAGGAGCAGCGCATCGCCCGGCCCCGACAGGTCTACGAGGGCTACGGAGAGCGCGGGTACGTCCCGTTGGACGAACGGGGCTGAGCCGTCGTGACGGCTCGAGACCCGTTCGGCCTCGAGGTAGAGGGGGTTCTACCCCTGGATGTGGAGCACGTAGGACTCGAAGGGGCCATCTGTGTGTATCTGGTGGAGGGCGACGGGCCCGCCCTCGTGGACCCGGGGCCGTCCACCTGTCTTCCGCTGCTCGAGGAGCGGCTGCAGGAAGCGGGCATACCCCTCGGAGATATCCGGCACCTCTTTCTGACCCACGTCCATCTGGATCACGCCGGTGCCGCCGGCCACCTTACCCGCCGGAATCCCGAACTCACCGTGCACGTCCACGAGGACGGGGCCCCGCACATGGTGGATCCGGAGCGCTTGGTGAAGAGCACCCGTCGAACCTTCGGTGAGGCCCACGATCGGCTTTGGGGGGAAGTTCTGCCCGTTCCCAAGTCGCAGGTTCGGGGGTGGCGCCCGGGGGACGGCCGTCCCGTTCCCGGCATCCGGCCCCTGCACACACCCGGCCACATCGGCCACCATCTGGCCTACGAGGCGGAGCGAAAGGGGGTGCTCTTCTCCGGGGATTCCATGGGCATCATTCTGGCTCCGGACGCACCCACCCATCCGCCTACGCCCCCTCCGTCCGTGGACCTGGTTGCCTGGGAGGAAACCCTCCTGAGGGTGCTGGCCCCTGTGGAAGTGGACGCCTTCGGCGCCACCCATTTCGGCCTCCATCCGGACCTCCACGGCCGGAGAGGCCAGTTGTGGGAGCGCCTCACCGCCCTGGCGGGTCGGGTGAAGGCGGCCATGGCCGAGGGGGAAGGGAAGGAGGACCGGGAACGTTACCACACCGAGGTCATCGAGAGCCTCTCCAGGCACGTCCCGGACGACCGGGTGCCCCGGTACTTCGAGACCTTTCCGGCCCGAGCGGACTGGGACGGGGTGCACTTCTTCCTGGAACGAAACCCGACCTGGGAGCCGGCGGAGGCGGGAAGCGGTCCCGGCTGAGATCGGCGATGGGGGCGGGCCGTAGAGTCTGTTGGGCGGTTCACGGGTACACCGCCCTGGGCCTGGTCCTGGCCGGCCTTGCGGCGGTCTTCATCGTGGAGGGCGGGGACCGAGGCCTCCGGGCGGCCCTCCTCCTCCTTCTTCTGGCGGCGGTGGTGGACGCCACGGACGGCTGGCTCGCCCGTCGCTTCCAGGTTTCGGAAGCCCTTCCGTCGGTGGACGGTCGTCGGTTGGACGACCTGGTGGATTTCCACACCCACGTCTCCCTTCCGCTCTTCCTGCTCTGGCGCATGGAACTGTTCTCGGAGGGCCTCGCGTGGATCCTCCTCCTACCCCTTCTGGCCAGCGCCTACGGGTTCTCCCGTGTCGACGCCAAGACCGCGGACGGCTACTTCGTGGGCTTTCCATCCTACTGGAACGTGGTGGCCTTCTACTTCTTCGTCCTGGCGCCCCCGGCCTGGCTCGCCGGAACGCTCCTCCTGGCGCTGACGGCCCTCGTCTTCGTTCCCACCCGATACCTCTATCCTTCATCCCATGGCGGCGGCTTGGAACGCTGGACTACGCTGCTGGGGTGGCTCTGGTCCGTGTTGGTCCTCGTGATCCTTCTTGAGGTTCCCGAGCGGGTTGAGCTCTGGGCGCTCCTGTCCCTGGCCTTCCCCGCGTTCTACATCGCCGCGTCGTTCTGGGTGAGCCGGGACGGGCGCGGCGATTCCCGGGAGGGTGGAGTCAAGCTTCCCTCGTGACGGGGGATCGGCGGATCCCCCGGTAGGCGAGAAGGGCGCCCAGGACAACGGATGCCACGGCGGACCAGAGGAGCCCTGGGACGGCGTCGGGATCCTCCACCAGGCCCCCCACGAGCAGAGGGGCGGCGGCGGTGCTCAACACCATGAGAGAGCCGTCCAGGCTCTTGATTGCGCCCAGGTGCCTGACCCCGTACAGCTCGGCCCAGAGTGCCGTCTTCAGGTTGCCGCCCACCCCCAGGCTGGTGCCCAGGAGGCCCAGGTAAACGAAGGCGGCCCAGCGGCCGTCGAAGAGGGCCAGAGCGGCGATCCCAGCCCCCATGGGAAGGACGGCTAAAGGGAAAAGGGCCCGTGCCGACCACCGGTCGATCCCGGGGCCCACCAAGAGCGAAAAGAGAACGCGGCAGGAAGCGAAGGCCAGAAAGCCCGAGGCCATGAGCGCCAGGGTCCACCCTTTCGCCTGGGCCAGCGCGCCCTGATACAGGATCAGGCCGGTGGTCCAGAATGGAGGGAGCACGGCGGCCGGGAGCACGAGCCAGAACCGGGGATCCCTGAGGACGTCCCCGCGCCGCCACTGTCCGAGGGCCGGATTCGTGCTTTCCCTAGAGGTGCCGTTCGACGACCCATCCTCCTTCTCTGGAAACGGACCTGCCGTCCCCTCGGCCTGGGACTCATCGCCCGATGGGGTGGACGCCCCTCCCGAAGGGGTCTTGGACCGCTCCTTCGGACCCACTCGCAAACCGGCCCTTCCCAGGGCCAGGAGGACGGCGGGAAGGAAGAGGCCGGCCACGGCACCGGCCACCAGCACCCAACCCATCCTCCATGAGGCGAAGCCCAAAAACGCCACCACCAGAAGGGGGAGGACGGCCTCCCCCAGTGGAAATCCCAGAGATGCCACGCTGAGGGCCTTTCCCCTCACCTCGTTCAGGTGTCTGGCCACGGTTGTGAGTCCGGTATGGGGACTCAGCCCCTGTCCGGTGATCCGGAGTCCGAGCAGGGCCACCGCCAGGATCCAGAGGTTCCAGGCTCCGGCCAGAAGAAGGGACGACGCGGCCAGGCCGGCCAGGACGGCCAGGGTGTAGGGGGTGAGGCGGTACCGATCGATCCAGCCTCCCACCAGCGGGAGGAGGAGGGCGCTGGTCAAGGTGGCCGCCGAGTAGATGCCTCCGAAGGCGGCCGAGGTGAGCCCCAGGTCGGCCAGGATCGAGGGGACGAAGAGCGAGATGAAGAAGGTCTGTCCGAAGCTCGCCACGAAGGTGAGGAGGATTCCGTAGCTCAGGACCGGGGCCTCCGACCGGAGGAAGCGCCAATAGCCTCGCACGAGTCCTCCCAGGCCCGGCGCTCAGGAGGGGACCAGGACGAACGCCACCGCGTCCAGCCGCCCCAGGCTCACCCCCCGGGTGAGGTTGACGGCGAGCCCTGCTCGTTCCGCCGCCCTTCGGACCCGCCGGACCGCCGGGCTCAGGAAAACGATCCGGCCCTCGGGCCCGAGCTTCCCCCGGAGGGCCCGAAGGGATTCCTGGTAGAGCTCGTCCAGGATGGCAGGGCTTCCGGCCCGAAGCCCGTACGGAGGGTTCACCACAACGCAATCCACGCGCTGGACTCCGTCCGGACGCGTGGCGTCTCCTTCCCGGACCTCCACCATCTCTTCGACCCCCGCGGCCCGGATGTTCCGGCGAGCTCCTCCCACATGCGTACCGAAGCGCTCCAGGCCCAGAAGGGTGGTGGAGGTATCCCTGCCGGTCGTGGGGGCCGTCAAGGCGTCTCGCACCCGGCGGGCCAGGGCTGGGTCGTGGAAACCCAGGCGCTCGAGTCTTTGCGTTCCTCCCGTCCGGACGGGGCGGCCCTGAAGGGCCAGTGCGGCCTCCACCAGGATGGTCCCTCCTCCGCACATGGGGTCCAGGAGACTTTCCCGGGCCTTCCATGCCCCCAGGCGGAGTAGCGCAGCGGCCACGGACGGCTTCAGCGCCGCCATGTGCCGGAAGGGGTAGTAGTCTCGCCTATGGACGCTTCCGGTGACGAGCTCCGTTCCCACTCGGAGCCGCGTCCCCGTGAGCTCGACCCGGATCTCCACCTCCGGGTCATCCAGGTCCACGGGAAGTCGGCGTCCCGTGGCCGCCCGGTGTTCGTCGATGACCGCCGCGCCGGCCACTCGACCCAGGTCCGGGGAGCGGAAGGAGTGATCCCCGATCCGGGCCGCTCGGATGGCGAAGGGGGCATCGGGGAGCCAGGAGAAGTCCGCCGATCGGACGGCCGCCTCCACCTCATCCAGGGAATCCGCGATCCCTACGTGTTGGAGGGCCGTGATCCGGTGAATGGTGCGGCCACCCCAGAGCGTCCTGTAGACGGCGGCCAGGTCCGCTTCCCCGTAGACGGATCCTCGCTCCCACCACAGACCGTCCGTCCTCCCTCGGGGCACGTCCTCCCGGACCGAGGGTTGAAGGGGCGTCCATCCCAGGGCTGCCAACTCTCCTGCCACCTCCCGTTCGAGCCCTCCCGGGCAAGTGGCCCAGAGTCGAAACCGGGGGCCGCCCTCGATTTCCACGGCTTTCAGAGCCGCTCGGGCCACCGCGTCGGGCTCAGCGCCCCGAGTGCCTCCTCCGCCGCCGTCCACGCTCACCGAGTCCTCCGGTTCACGGGGAAGGGGCCATGCCCATAAGGAGGATCAGGTCGGGTTCTTCCGGGTTTCGAACTCCGTGGGGGACTCCGGCGGGAGCCAGTACCGTCTCCCCGGGGCCGGCCCGTCGGGTCTCCGTTCCCACGGTGAACTCGCCTTGCCCTTCGAGGACGTGGTAGAACTTGTCTTCGTCCTGATGGGTGTGGACCCGCTGTTCCACCCCCGAGGAAAGGGTGTTCAATCCGAGGAGGAGCCGGTCGCTTTGGAAGAGGGTGGCTTTCCCCACCTTCGCTCCTCCGGACGGTCGCTCGTCTTGGTAGTGTTTGAAGTGGGACAAGGGATTCTCCTGATGGGGGTCGCGGTGGCGGGCCCGGGGGTTGGAGTGCTTCGCTCCCCCTTCGGCCCACGACCGGGCGAAGCTCCTTGGGTCCGCTGAAGCCGGGCAGGGATCGACCCGGTCCGGGTCCCGACCCTCTTCTGCCCGCCGGTGATCAACAAATGAAGATAAGGGAGAGGGGAAGCGTGGATCGAGGGAACGACAGGGCCGGATGTACTTCTAAGAGAGGATATTCGCCATTGCGTTCAGGGAGGCCGCTTCATCGGGGAGCGGGATTGTTGGTGGTGCTCGTGATATGGGCCGTGGGTGCCCTCGGGGCTTCGCCTTCCCTCGAGGCACGGGCGGTGGACGAGGGCGCCTCGGAGGCTCACGCTGGGGACCCGGAGTCCACGGCCAGGGAGTACCTGGATGCGGTGGAAGCCATGGATTGGGTACGGGTAGTGGTCTTCGCCCACCCGGAAGCGCTGGCCTCCTTCCGGCGATACGTGGACGCGGTAGTGCTTCCCGACGACGGAGAGGGCGCTCTCCAGGCCGTGACGGGGGTGGAAAGTGAAGCCGAGTACGGGGAGCTGGACGACGCCGCGGTGATGATCCGGGCCTTCCAAGCGATGGAACGGGATGCGCCGGGAATCGTGAATGCCTTCGTGGATCGAACCACCCGGGTCTTGGGGGTCGTAGAGGAGGCGGAGCGCTCAATGGACGAGGGAAGCGACCCGTTCACTTTCAACCATGTCGTATACCGGAGACAGTGGGGGTTGGACGGGGCCCGGTCGGAGATCCGGGTCCTCACTCTGGCCCAGGACGACCAGGAGGAGTGGCGAGTATTGGAGGCGGACGAACTGGATACCCTCAGACCCGGCCTTCGGGCCACCCTGGTCCGGGTTCGCGGGGAGGTGGAGTAGGAGCGGTCCAGGCCGCCGGGTCCGCTCGGGCGCCCGCCTGAAGCCATCGCTTGCTCCGTCCGGGGGAGCAGAGCTATCGTCGGCTGCCTACGGCCTTCGGGTCCCGGAGGGCGGTGGGGCTCTCGGAAGACGGGACCCGGCCACACCCGTACCGGAGGCGGCCCCGTGGAGAGCGAATTCGTACCGGCGGAGACCCTACAATCCCTGGTGGACCTGATGGCCCAGTGGGGTCTCAGCATATTGGGAGCCTTGGCGGTCCTCTTCATCGGGGCCTGGATCGCCAAGCGCGTCCGGATGGGAGCGCGGAGAAGCCTCTCCGCAGCCGATATAGACCCGATGCTCGTTCCCTTCGTGGCCTCGCTCGTCTACTGGGGCCTCATGGCGTTCGTGGTCATCGCCGTCCTCGGCCTCTTCGGCGTCCCCACCGCCTCTTTCATCGCCGTGGTGGGTGCCGCGGGGCTGGCGGTGGGACTCGCCCTCCAGGGCACCCTGGCGAACTTCGCGTCCGGCGTCATGATCCTGACCTTCAAGCCCTTCGGCGTGGGCGACTGGGTCGAAGTGGCGGGGGTGGCGGGCACGGTGCGGGAGATCGGCATCTTCTCCACCGTGCTCTTCAGCGGGGACAACGTGAAGATCGTGGTACCGAACGCCCAGGTGTACGGGCAGACCCTCAAGAACTACTCGGCCAGCGAGACCCGCCGGGTCGATCTCATCGTGGGCGTGGGCTACTCGGACGACCTGCAGGTCGCCCGGGATGCCATCTTGGCCGTCCTGGAGGGGGACGAGCGAGTGCTGGAGGATCCGGCGCCAACGGTGGCCGTCCACGAGCTCGGCGAAAGCTCCGTGGACTTCGTGGTCCGCCCCTGGTGCCAGGCGTCGGACTACTGGCCCCTGCGTTGGGACCTCAATCGGAGGCTCAAGGAGGGATTGGAAGGGGCCGGCTGCTCGATCCCGTTCCCGCAGCGGGATTTGCATTTGCACCAGGCCCCGCAGGAGGCTGTATGAAGGCGATCCAGGTGAAGGAGCACGGGGGTCCGGAGGTCCTGGAGCTTCAGGAAGTCCCTCGCCCGGAACCCGGGCCCGGACAGATCCGCCTCCGGGTGGAGGCGGCGGGGGTGAACTACATCGACGTCTACAACCGGACCGGGGCCTATCCCATGGAACCTCCGTTCACCCCGGGGCGGGAGGCGGTGGGGACCGTGGAGGCTGTGGGGGCCGGGGTGGAAGGCATTGCCGAAGGGGACAGGGGGGGATTCGTCATGCATCCGGGGGCCTACGCCGAGGCCGCCCTGGTGCCCGCCGACGCCTTGGTCCCGATTCCCGAAGGGGTGGGTGCGGACGAAGCCGCGGCGCTGCTCCTCCAGGGGCTCACGGCTCATTACCTGGCCGTGAGCACCTTTCCCTTGCAGGAGGGACACACGGCGCTGGTTCATGCCGCCGCCGGCGGTGTGGGCCACCTGCTGGTCCAGATCGGCTCTCGGCGGGGCGCGCGGATCATTGGGACTGTGTCCACCGAGGAAAAGGCACGGCAGGCCCGGGAGGACGGTGCGGATCACGTGATCCTCTACACCCAGGAGAACTTCCGGAAAGGGGTGATGGAATTCACCGACGGAGGGGGCGTGGACGTGGTCTACGATTCCGTGGGTCGGAGCACCTTCGACGACAGCCTGGCCTGCCTGCGGCCCCGCGGAACGATGGTGCTCTACGGCGCCGCCAGCGGGCCGGTGCCCCCGGTGGATCCCCAGACGTTGAATCAAGGAGGGTCCCTTTTCCTCACGCGCCCCGGCCTGGGACACTACGTGGCTACCCGGGACGAGCTCCTCCGACGAGCGGGGGACCTTTTTCGGTGGTGGTCCGAGGGAGATCTTCAGGTTCGCATCGACCGACGGTTTCCCCTGGATCAGGCGGCGGAGGCTCACCGGTACATGGAGGGCCGAAAGACCCGGGGAAAGCTCCTGCTGATCCCCTGAACGCGACGGTTCGATCCCGGTGGCCTGGAGGGGTTGAGGCCCGGATCGTTCCGTGTACCTTTGGTCAGGCTAGTTTGTGAAATCGTGCACAAGCTCACCCCGGAGCTTGTGAAGACCGGCGCAACCACGGGCCCGACTTATGCACGCACTGGTGGTGGCCATCGGCATCGTCTTGGTGGTGATAGGGGCCACGGCCGTGACCCTCTGGGGGGAATGGTGGAGCCTCCCGTTGGCTGCGGACTGGGGTGGGATCGACGCGATGATGACGGTCACCACCGTGGTGACCGGCTGGGTCTTCATCGCGATCAACCTGGTTCTGGCCTTCATCATCTACCGCTTCTCTTCCCATCGGCGGAGCAGGGGCTCCCACGAGCACGACAACCCCAGGGTGGAGTGGCTGCTCATCGGGCTGACCGCAGCCGGGATCACCGTCCTTCTAGCTCCTGGCCTCATCGTCTATGCCCAGGTCATCTCCGAGCCGGAGGATCCGCTGGTGGTGGACGTGGTAGCGGAGCAGTGGCAGTGGAACTACCGCTTCGCCGGCGAGAGCGGTGAGATGGCCGAACCCCGCCACGATCGGTTCGGACAGGGGAACCCCTTTGGTGTGGATCCGGAGGACCCGGCCGTCATGGACGACCGGATCGTCCGGCGAGGGCCCCTGGTCCTTCCCAAGGGCCGGCCCGTCCTCCTTCAGCTTCGATCCCGGGACGTCATCCACATCTACTTCGTTCCCGAGTTCCGGGTGAAGCTCGCCGCCGTCCCCGGCACAGTGAACGAGATGTGGTTCCGGCCGACGGAGACGGGTTCCTTCGATGCGGCCTGCACCGAGTTCTGCGGGGTGGCTCACCACGGGATGGTGGGACCGGTCCAGGTGGTGGAGGAGGACGAGTTCGAGGAGTGGCTCCTGGAACAGCAGCTCCTGGCTGAGGTCATGGGCCTCATCGACGAGCCGGAGGAGGGTTGACGATGGCAGCCGCAGCCGCTGAGGCCGGTCACCACGACGAGCACCACGAGCCGCAGAGCTTCTGGACGAAGTACATCTTCAGCCAGGACCACAAGATCATCGGGATTCAGTACTTCATCACCGGCACCCTGGTCGGGATGTTCGGGCTGGTCCTCTCCTGGCTCATGCGGCTGCAGTTGGCCTACCCTGGTGAGTTCGGCATCGGGACGACGGACTACTACCAGTACATGACCCAGCACGGCATGATCATGGTCATCTACCTCCTGACGGCCGTGCTGCTGGGGGGGTTCGGGAACTATCTGTTGCCCCTCATGATCGGGGCTCGGGACATGGCCTTCCCGTTCCTGAACATGCTCAGCTACTGGGTCTACTTCCTCTCCGTGATCGTTCTCCTGTCCGGGTTTTTCGTCTCCGGCGGGCCCACAGGGGCCGGGTGGACCCTCTATCCCCCCCAGTCCATCCTCCCCGGCACGCCTGGCGCGGACCTGGGGATCGTGGTGATGCTCGTCTCCCTGGTGATCTTCATTGCCTCGGCCACCATGGGGGGGCTCAACTACGTGACCACCGTCCTTCAGATGCGCGCCGAGGGGCTCACCCTCATGCGTATGCCGCTCACGGTGTGGGGGATCGTGATCGCGGCGGTCATGGCCCTTCTGGCCTTTCCGGCCCTGTTCGTGGGCGGGGTCATGCTCCTCCTGGACAAAGTGGTCCAGACGAGCTTCTTCATGCCGAACCTGTCGGGGGTCCCGGGTAACCTGCCCTACGACGGTGGGAGCCCGATCCTCTACCAGCACCTGTTCTGGTACTTCGGGCACCCCGAGGTCTACGTGGTGATCCTACCGGTCTTCGGGATCATCTCAGACGTGATCTCCACCCATGCCCGAAAGCCCATCTTCAGCTACCGGATGATGGTGTGGGCTATGGCGTTCATCGGTGCGGTCGGGTTCGCGGTCTGGGCGCACCATATGTTCGCCAGCGGGATGAACCCCTTCTTCGGCTTCGTCTTCGCCACCACGACCCTGATCGTGGCGATACCATCGGCCATCAAGATGTACAACTGGCTGCTCACGCTGTGGAAGGGGAACATCCACCTCACCGTGCCCATGGTCTTCGCCATCGGGTTCCTGAGCACGTTCCTCATCGGCGGGCTCACCGGACTCTTCCTGGGGAACGTGGTGGTGGACCTGCCCCTCCACGAGACCGCTTTCGTGGTCGGACACTTCCACATGGTCATGGGTGTGGCGGCGATCATGGGGATCTTCGCAGGGATCTACCATTGGTGGCCGAAGGCGACGGGCCGCCATCTGAACCCCCTTCTCGGGCACATCCACTTCTGGATCACGTTCCTGGGCTCGTACCTGGTTTTCTTCCCCATGCATCACCTGGGGGTCATGGGCCTTCCGCGCAGGTACTACGACTTCGGTTCCCTCACCTTCGTTCCCGACTCGGTGGAGCCGCTCAACGTGGTCATCACCTTGGCGGCGCTGGCGGTGGGTGCCGCCCAGCTCCTCTTCTTCGCGAATGCGGGGTGGAGCCTTCTCGCTGGGCGCAGGGCGGACGGGAATCCGTGGAAAGCTTCGTCCCTTGAGTGGCAGACCCCGGAGACCCCGCCCAAGCACGGGAACTGGGGAGCCACTCTTCCGGTGGTGCATCGCTGGGCCTACGACTACTCGGTGCCGGACCAGGTCGATGATTTTGTCCCCCAGACCACTCCGCTAACGGCGGTGCCCACGGTGGTGGGGAATGGGGGGCCTCCTGGAGGCAAGAAGAAGCGGGCCCCCCAGGGCTCAGCCGTCGAGGGCGGGGAGTGACGGAACATGGCCACGCGAACGATCGATCGGACGAAGGGCCGGACGGGAAGGGCCCCGTCTCCCCCTGCTCCGCCCGATGGAAGTGGAAATGGGCATGGACGATGGGGAGGAGGGGACGGTGGGTCCGGAAGGCGCCCGGGGATCCCCACCAGCCCGGCGCGGATCGGGCTGTTCCTGGCCATGATGTCCATGACCATCCTTTTCGCCGCCCTCACCAGCGCCTACGTCGTGCGGATGGGATTGGGAGAGTGGACCTCTATCCACTTCGAAGCCTTTCCGATCCTGTGGGTGACGACGGGCCTTCTGGTGGCCACCAGCTTTTTTTTGGCGCGAGCGTTGGGGCGAGAGAGGCGAGAGGTTCGGAAGGAAGCTCGCCGGTCCCTCCTCCTAGCCGGAGCCGCCGGCGGCCTCTTCGTGCTGGGGCAGGGCGTCGCCTGGGTCCAGGTCT
>SKSR01000238.1 GCA_007122885.1 Gemmatimonadota bacterium | reverse complement strand
TTCATGGACTTGGAGGCCGACGACGACCAGCTCGACGCCCCCTTCCTCTACGCCTCCGGAAGGGACGGGTGGGCGGGTACGGATCCGGAGGATCGGTCCGGGACTCTGGCTCCCCTCTTCCAGACCATCGTAGAACGGGTTCCCCCTCCCTCCGGGGACCCCGAAGGGCCTTTTCAGATGCTCGTGTCCACCCTGGACCACTCTCCTTACGTGGGGCGAATCGCCATCGGGAAGGTGGAGCGGGGCAAGGCCCGCGTGGGAGATCCCGTGGCTCTCCTGGCATTGGGAGACCCGGGTCCGGTTCCCGAGGGGGATGCCCGTCGCGCCAAGATCGTGCAGCTCTATGGGTTCGAGGGTTTGGAGCGGATCGAAGTGGAAGAGATCCGGGCCGGACACATCGTGGCCCTGGCCGGCCTCGAAGGGGTGGAGATCGGGAACACCGTCACTGCTCCCGACCGCCGGGATCGTCTCCGGGGCATCCAGGTAGAGCGGCCCACGCTCTCGGTGGAGTTCTCCGTGAACGACTCCCCCTTCTCCGGCCGAGAAGGAAAGTACGTGACGAGTCGTCAACTCGGTGAGCGGCTCCACAGGGAGTTGGAGCGCAACGTGGCCCTCCGCGTGGAGGACGGGGATCGTCCGGAAGTCTTCCAGGTCTCGGGTCGAGGTGAGCTCCACCTGACCATCCTGATGGAGACCATGCGCCGAGAGGGCTATGAGTTCCAGGTGTCGCGTCCCAGGGTCATCGTCCGGGACGGGGGCGCCGAAGGCCGTCTGGAGCCGTATGAAGAGCTGCAGGTGGACGTTCCCGAGGAGATGGTCGGGACGGTCATGGAAAAGGTGGGAGGCCGGAAGGGAGAGCTTCAGGATCTCCGGACCTCGGGAGACGGGTTTTCCCGTCTCACCTTCCGGATTCCGGCCCGAGGGCTGTTCGGGTACCGCTCGGAGTTCCTCACCGACACCCGGGGGGAGGGGACGCTGAATCACCGCTTCCTTGAGTACGGTCCCTGGGCGGGAGCGCTAGAAGGTCGGAAGCGGGGTGCCCTGGTCTCGGACCGGGAAGGCGAGGCGGTCCCCTACGCCCTCTTCAACCTCCAGGACCGGGGGACCCTCTTCGTGGGACCGGGGAACCCGGTCTACGCTGGAATGATTGTGGGAGAGAATGCCCGGGCCGACGACCTGGACGTGAACGTCACCCGGGAAAAGAAGCTCACGAACATCCGGGCGGCCACCGCCGACGAGAACATCCGGTTGGAGCCCCCCCGGCGCCTCACTCTGGAGCTGGCTCTGGAGTTCATCGCGGACGACGAGCTCATGGAGGTCACTCCCCGATCTCTTCGCCTCCGCAAGAGGATTCTGGAGGCGAACCGGCGTCGGAAGGCCCAGAAGGCCGCTGCCCGGGCCTGATGGAAAGACACGGAGGACCCATGACGACGGATGGTGATGGAGAGGTGGAACGGTCTCCCGCAAGTACGGAGACCCTCTCGCCGGAGGATCTTCGGGAGCGTTTTCGGGGCGGATGGACCTTCCCCGAATACCTGGAGGAGGTGGAGAAGAATCGGGACCTGTGGCGGGATCTCCACGAGCGGGTCCGGATCCCGGAGGAGGTGGAAGGTCAGTTGCGGGCGATCTCGGCCCACAGGCACCTTCTGGCCCTTTCGGAGGACTGGTGCGGTGACGCGGTGAACATCCTTCCTTGGGTGGCGCACCTGAGCGATGCCTCGCCGAAGCTGGAGCTTCGGGTGGTTTCCCGGGATGAGAATCCGAATCTGATGGACGCTCACCTGTGGCAGGGACGGAGCCGCTCCATCCCTGTGGTGATCCTTCTCGACGAAGAGTTTCGGGAGCTGGACTGGTGGGGGCCCCGGCCCCGGGAGCTCCAGGAGTGGGTGATGGGGGAGGGGCTCGAGCTCCCTGTGAAGGACCGCTACCGGGAGGTTCGCAAGTGGTACGCTCGGGACCGAGGCGACTCCATTGTGGCCGAGATCCTCGGGATGCTCCAAGCACACGACCGCTGAGGAACCCACACCCCGATACCCTGCTTCGCGTCTCTTTCGACGCCCATCCTCGCCGGGCTCAGGGGCGGACGTGTCCCGACCCCCGGACCCGGTACTTGTAGCTGGTAAGGTGCTCGGCTCCCACGGGTCCCCGAGCGTGGATCCGGCCGGTGGCGATCCCGATCTCGGCGCCGAACCCGAACTCGCCTCCGTCGGCGAACTGGGTGGAGGCGTTGTGGAGCACAATGGCCGCGTCCACCTCGGAGAGGAATCGCTCGGCGGCTACCGCGTCCTCGGTCACGATGGCTTCGGTGTGTCCCGTGCCGTGGGCGGCGATGTGCTCCAGGGCCTCGTCCACTCCGTTCACCACACGGACCCCGATGACCGCGTCCAGCCACTCCGTGTCCCAGTCGGCCGCCTGGGCCTCCTCCAGCCCGGCGACCACCGCCCGGGCCCGGGCGTCCCCCCGAACCCGGCAGCCCGCTTCCCGCAGAGCCTCCACGAGCCCGGGCAGGTGCCGTCCTACTCCATCCTCATCCAGGAGGAGGGTCTCGGTCGCCCCGCAGATCCCTGGCCGGCGCATCTTCGCGTTCACCACCACCTCTCGGGCCATGGCCGGATCGGCGTCCGCGTGGACGTAGGTGTGGTTGATGCCCATGAGGTGGCCCAGGACCGGCACCCGGCTCTCGCTTTGGACCCGCTCCACCAGGGATCGTCCCCCCCGGGGGATCAGGAGATCCACGTGGTCCGTGAGCTGAAGGAGGTGGCCCACGGCGGCTCGGTCCTGGACCGGGACCGCCTGCACCGACTCCCGGGGAAGCCCGGCGGCCTCCAGACCCCCGGCGATGGCCTCCAGGATCACTTCCACCGAGCGGCGACTCTCTGTTCCCCCTCTCAGGATTGCGGCGTTGCCCGACTTCACGGCGAGTCCGGCCGCGTCGGCGGCCACGTTGGGCCGGCTCTCGAAGACCACGGCCAAAACCCCGAGGGGGACGCGGACCCGCTCGAAGGCCAGGCCGTCGTCCCGGGCCCAGCTCTGGTCCACCCTCCCCAGGGGGTCCGGCCGGTCGGCGATGGCCTCCAGGCCCCCGGCCATGGCCTCGATGCGGTCCCGGTCCAACCGGAGCCGGTCCAAGAAGGCCGATGTCCGGTCACCCTCCCGGGCTTGGGACACGTCGACGGCGTTGGCCTCCAATAGCTCGGCGGACCTGGCCCGTAGTGCGCGGGCTCCCTCCCGCAAGGCATGCTGTCTCCGTTCGTGAGGCGCCGTGTTCAGGTGGCGTTGAACCCTCCGGGCCGTCCGGCCCAACTCCAGCACCTGCTCCCGTATGAGGTCCATCGTCATGACCGGTCGTTCTCCGCGGCGACCCGTTCGTCAGTGAGGACGAGGTTGTCCCGATGAATCAAGGCCGGAGGGCCGTCGTAGCCCAACAGCTCCAGGATCCGCTCCGTCCGGTGGCCGGCCACCTGCCGGGCGTCCTCGGCGTCGTAGTTCGCCAGTCCCACTCCGATACGCCGGCCGTGGAGATCCATCACCCGGACCGGATCTCCTTTCCCGAACGTTCCTTCTACCCGTCGTACTCCCACCGCCAGCAGGCTGGCCCCGTCCGCCAGGGCCCGCCCGGCCCCGTCGTCCACCACCAGCGATCCCCGGGGGGAGACCGTGGCCGCGATCCAAGCCTTCCGAGCGGTGAGAGAGTCCACCCTCGGTACGAACCACGTGGCACGGGCTCCGTTCCAGAAAGCCTCGAGAGCTCCCCTTTCCCGTCCGGATGTGATGGCTAGGTGCGCCCCTGCGGCCACGGCGATCCGTGCCGCGGCTACCTTGGAAGCC
>SKSR01000117.1 GCA_007122885.1 Gemmatimonadota bacterium | reverse complement strand
GTTCGCTCCGTCGGCCGCCACCACGAGATCCGCCTCTCGAAAGAGGGGTGAGGGGTCCGGCACGTCGGTCTCGAAGCGGAGATCCACGTCCAGGGCCCGGGCTCGCTCCCAGAGGACCTGCACGAGCTTTTTTCGGGAGATGCCGCTGAAACCGTGCCCCGTGGAGGTGACCACCTCCCCCCGGTAGTGGATGTCGATGTCGTCCCAGTGATGGAAGTGCTCCGCCAGGGCCCGGAAGGTTTCGGGGTCGGCTTCGGCCAGGTTGTGCCCGGTGGCGTCGGAGAACACCACGCCGAAGCCATACGGGTCGTCCACCCGGTTCCGTTCGTACACGGTGACTTGGAACGCCGGATCCATCTTCTTGAGGAGAATGGATAGGAAGAGCCCTCCGGGTCCTCCGCCAACGCAGGCCACCTTCAAGATCGCTCCTCCTGGTCCGGTGGTTCGGACTTCACCTGGTCCGGTCGCCGTTTCCCTACCTGGTCCCGTGGTTCGGATCCCCCTCCGGAGTTTCCAGGGGGCTGGCCTTCGAGAAGATGTCGAGCAATGATCAGGTGCTGGATCTCCGTCGTGCCTTCGTAGATCCGCAGGGCACGGACCGCCCGGTAGAGGCGATCCACGGGGCTGTCCTCGAGCACCCCCCGTCCTCCCAGCACCTGCACCGCTTGATCCACCACTCGCTGGGCCGCTTCGGTGGCGTACGCCTTGGCCTGGGAGGCTTCCAGGGTGATTCGCTCCCGGCCCCCGTCGTGGAGCCACGCCGCTCGGTAGGTGAGAAGGCGGGCCGCCTCCAGCTCCGTGGCCATACGGGCTAGTTTGTCCTGGACGAGCTGGAAGTCGGACAGGGCTCTTCCGAACTGCCTCCGCCGGCTCGCGTGGCCCAGCGCCTCGTCCAGGGCCCGCGCTGCCATCCCACAAGCCGCCGCCGCCACGCTGGGCCGGAGCCGGTCCAGCGTAGCCAGTCCCACCTTGAGGCCCTCACCCTCGCCTCCCACTCGGTTCTCCTGGGGTATTCGACACTCCCGAAACGCAATGCGGCCCAAGGGATGAGGCTCGCTGAGCCGAAGCGGGCCCAGGTATTCGAAGCCCGGTGCGTCCGCCGGCACCACGAGGCAAGTGAGACCCTTCCGCCCCGCGTCGGGGTCCGTGGACGCGAAGACAGTGTAGAAGTCGGCGATCCCGGCATTTGAGATGAAGGTCTTCTCCCCGTCCAGGACGTACTCGTCCCCCACTTTCCGGGCCCGGGTGGCGATGGCGGCCACGTCCGAGCCGGCGTCCTCCTCGGTCATGGCGAAGCCGGCCATGGCGCGGCCCCGGAGGGCCGGGCGGGCCCAGGCCTCCGTGAGGCGTTTCCCACCTCGCAGGAGGATCGGGGTTGTTCCCAGGGCCTGGAGGGCGCACACCGCATCGGCGAGAGGCCACTCCCTTCCCAAGGTTTCCCGGAGGAGGCAGACGCTCCTCAGGTCCAGCACCTCAATGGGATCCAGCCATCCTCCATCCCCCAGAAGCGTGAGGATCCGTCGGGCCTGATTGCGGGCCTCTTCGTCGGACCCGGGGTGGGCCAGGGGCCGGAGCGTCTCGGTGGCGAAGCGGGTCGAGCGCTCGCCGAAGCTGCGGTGGCGTCCCTCCAGGAACGCATCCGCCGTGACCCATGGTTGGGAGGTGCTCGGCAAGGGGGGGGAGGAGGACATGGGTCGGCGGACCTCAGTCGAAGCGAGGCTCTCGTTTTTCGCGGAAGGCCTCGTAGGATTCCCTGAAGTTCGGGTCGAGCATGAGGCCGGCTTGGACCTGAGCCTCCCAGGCCAGGGCCGTGTCCAGGTCCATGGATGCCTCCCGGTCCAGCGCGTGCTTGGTCACGGCCAACCCGGCGGACGGACCCCGGGCGAGCTTCTCGGCCAGCGCCCGGGCTTCTTCGCGGGCCTTTCCGTCGGGGACGACCTGGTTGTAGAGGCCCCACGCTTCCGCATCGCTCGGCGAGACGAAGTCCCCCGTCATCAGGATCTGGGAGGCCCGGCCATGGCCCACGATCCGGGGAAGGAGCCAGGAGGCTCCCATGTCGGCACCGGAAAGTCCGACCCGCGTGAAAAGGAAGGCAATCCTCGCCGACTCCGCCGCGATCCGGATGTCGCACGCCGTGGCGATGACGGCACCCGCTCCGGCCACGGTTCCATTCAACCCGGCCACCACCGGCCTTCGACAGAGGCGGATTGCGTGTACCAGGTCGCAGGTCAGCCGGGTGAAATCCAGGAGCTCGTCCAGGGGATGGTCCAGCAGCTTGCCGATGATGTCGTGGACATCCCCACCGGAGCAAAAGGCCTTTCCCGCTCCCGTGAGAACGATGGATCGGACGCCTTCTGCGGTGTCCAGCGTCCTGAACGCATCCCGAAGCTCCTCGTAGACTTGGAACGTGAGGGCGTTCATTTTCTTGGGACGGTTCAGGGTGATCGTGGCCACCCCGGTCTCGGTATCGTGTTCGAAGAGGAAGGATTCCGGGCTCAGTGGCATGTTCCCTCGGTTGGTTGGGGGGATGGTGGAGTCCGACGGGGTCGAAAACGAAATCCGGAACGGGATCGGGACTGGCGTCGGGAATGGAGCCGGGAATCGAGTACGGCGGGTCCGAGGTGGCCTCCGTGGGTGCGTCGGGAATCTCCGAGCGGTCCTTGCCGGGCGGGTCGGCCCCATTCCCGGGTGGATTGGTCCGCTCTCCAGGAGAGTGGTCCCTCGTCCCGGGCGGTTCGTCCCCACTCCCAGGCGGGGCGGTCCGCCACCCAGGTGGGTTGGTCCGCCTCCCGGGTGGGTTGGTCCCCTTCAAGGGGGAATTGACCCGCTTCCCCGGCGGGTTGCCCGCCTCCCCGGGCGGATCCTCGATGATCCGAGGTGCCCATCACGGTCCCTCTTGGGGCCTGTTTTCCCACGACCGTTCCGTCCGCCGGCCTTCCTTGCCGGGGCTTTGCCTTCCGGGACTCTCTCAATCGGGACTCCCTCAATCGGGCCTCTCGTTTCGGGGCCCGTCTTTCTCGGGACCGTACTTCCCAGAACTCTCCTTCCCTGGACTGTCCTTCTCGGGCGTGCTTTTCCCCGGGGTGTCGTTCCCCGGACTGTCGTTCCCCGGACTGTCCTTCGCAGGGGAGGGCTTCCCGGTGCTCTCCGTCGCCGGGCCCTCCACGGAATGGAAGCCTTCCTGGGGAAGGACAGCGGTGGCTTCGATCTCCACCAGGGCACCCTCGTCCACCAGGGCCGAAACCTCCACCAAGGCCATGGCCGGAAAGTGCCGACCCATCACCTTTCTATAGGCGGCACCGATGGACTTCAGGTTCTTCAGGTAGACCTCCCGGTCCGTGACGTAGATGGTCAAGCGACCGATGTGCTCCGGGGCTCCACCCGCGGAGCCCACCACCTCCATGACCGCTTCCAGGCAGCGCTCCCACTGCTCCGCCATGTCATCGGTAGGGATGCGACCATGGTCGTCCCGTGCGGTCTGACCGGCCACGAATAGGATTCGTCCTCCGGCCGGGGCCAGCATGCCGTGGTTCCAGCCCCGAGGGGCCCCCAAGGATTCCGGATTCAGCACTTGGTAACTCATCGGCGGAAAGGTAGAGGAATGCAGGATCCGACGCCAAGGAGGGGGAGCCCGGTGCGAAGAGGGATGTCGAGTAAGAAGACGGAGACTGATGCGTGGATAGGCGATCGCGCCAAAGTCCCCGGGCGTTCGGGGAACCCCCAGCCCTAGTGCAGTGTCGCAGAAGTCCCGTGGCATTTGAGCGCCGCTGCATCCGCTCCAGCTGTGTTGCTCCTCCTCGACGTAGCGCTGCTATGCCTCGTCGTCGCGCCTTGCTGGAGCGGCGCTTCGACGC
>SKSR01000150.1 GCA_007122885.1 Gemmatimonadota bacterium | reverse complement strand
GTAGACCTTGTTGAACTCGCCCCACTCCTGGGTGTTCGCGTCGTAGAGCATCTCGAACGTGAAGTCGTTCGGAATCTCCGCCGCATCCGCCGTGGCTCCGGCCCAATCATCCAGCCAGGTGCGGATGTAGGCTCGAGCCGCACGGGCCGCGGTGGCCAGGTCCGACCTTCCGGCCTGGCTCGCCACGGTCATGGCCTCGGTGAACTGCTCCTCTGCCCGCTCGAAGTGGGCGGTGTGGGGCTGCGCGGCTCCCTGGTCGAAGACGGCCACGCACATGTGCTGCCCCAGAAACCGGTTCGCGTAGCCGGCGTGGAGGAGGACCGTAGCGGCCATCTCGCTGGACGAGAAGGCCTCCCCTTTGGCCTCCCGGAACCGCTGAATGGCGTCCTCGGCCGTCCACCGGTATCGGTGGGACGCCGTCCACGCCCCCCCGCTGTTCCCCGAGGTCCAGTGCCCGTCGGCGGTCTGATCCCCGATGTTGCCGGATTTCACCTGCTCGTTGCTGGCGTACCCTCCCCGCTGGGTCCACTGGTTCAGGGCCAGGGCCCCCTGGCGCGAGACCCCTTGGACCACGGAGGGGAAAGCCGTGGGATCGTTGAGGAAGTCGTCCTGAATGGGGCCCGGGTTCGTCACCTCCGTTTCGCACGCTCCGAGCCCAACGACGAACGCTGCCATTATACCGATCCGAGCCCCAACTCCGCCCAGTCGCCCACCGAGTCGCTTATCTTTCCGCCCCATTGGATGCCTCCCCTGCTGGTTCGCTGGGAACTTTCCGTTGCCTTCCACTCGAAGCATTCCCGCCTCCTCAGAATGTGATCCGGAGGGAGGCCCGGAACTGGGCAGGGGCTGGGATCTGCTCGGAGATCCGGAAGGCCAGGCGGTCCCCGGTGCCACGGGTGGTGCTCATCTCCGGGTCCATGGCCAGGAAGTCGTCATTCTTCCACGTCCACAGGTTCTGTCCGGAAAGGGACAGCCGGGCCGTGCTGGCTCCCGGGATGTCGAAGGGCAAGGGGGTGGACAGGGTCACGTTCCGTAGCCGGTAGAAGTCCGCCGGATAGACCGGGGTCTGGAGCGTCGTGCCCGGATCGCACCAGGATCGCTCCAGGGCAGTGAACTGATCCCGCTGGCCCTGTTCCACCAGGGGCCCGTAGATGTCGTCGCAGAACGGAGAGGTCGCCCCGCGGGACAGCCCCCCGCTGTTCGCACCGTCCACGATGTAGTGGCCGCCCATGTACTCCCCTCGGGCCGAGATGGAAACACCCCTCGGGAGATTCAGGGTGGTCCGGGTCATGATGGTGTGGGTGGGGTGGTTCGGACCCCAGATGTGGTCTTCATCGAATTCAGGTTCGGCGAGCTGGTCCGGGTTCGTGACCCGATCGGTCCGTATCGCCGGGACCGGATAACCCTCTTCGATCCAGCCGCCCGATGAGGAAAAGGGTGCCACGCCCCCCAGGTCCTCCACCCGGCTCCGGGTGGTGGAGACGCCAAGGCCTACTTCCCAGCGCGTCTCCGCCCGTTCGTAGGCCGTCACGTCCAAGTCCAGCTCGATCCCGCGGTTGGAGATTTCACCCACGTTCTCGAGCTGGTTACCCCCGAAGCCCAGAGAGGGGGATTGGGTCATGGGGATGAGGGCGTCCGTGGTGCTCTGATTGTAGTAGGTGAAGTCAACCGTGACCCGCTGATCGAAAAACGATGCGTCGAAGCCCGTCTCGAGCTCCGTGGTCCGTTCCGGCCCCAGGTCCGGGTTCCCCACGTTTCGGGGGGTGAAGGAGGTCTGGCCCCGCCAAGGTACCGGGTCCCAGGTCCTGAGCGCGTCGAAGGCCCCCGGCGCACGGCCGGCTTCCCCGTACGCCACTCGCAGCTTGGTCTCGTTGAAGAAGTCGGGCCAAAAGTCCTCATCGGAAACCACGTACGAGAAGGTGGCCCGAGGATAGGGCTGGAGTCCGAAGCCACTTCCGAAGGCACTGTTCCCGTCCACCCGCAGGGCCAGGGTGAGGAAGTAGCGGTCCGCCACATCGAAGAGGTTCTGGAAGAAGAACCCGGCGTTCACCACCCTCTGGCGGTCCTCCTGGGCGAGGATGGAGCCGCCGCTGCTCACCGTGTGGCGTCCCGGTCCCGGAAGCCCTTCCGCCGATCCTCCCACATCCACTTCCTGCTCCGTGGTGCTCTGGGCTCCCCACGAGAAGCTGTTCCGGATCGAGCCGGTGAGATCCCAGTCGAAGGTGCCCACGTAGTCCACGGACAGGGTTTCGAAGGTCCATGACCCGAACGACATGGCCCCTCCCGGGTGGCCGATATATCCAAAGGGCCGGATGTTGGTCATGTCCTGATCGATGCGGTCGTACCCGATGGTGAGCCGGTTCGTCAGGGAGGACGTAGGGGCGTAGGTGGCCGTGGCACCCGTGACCACCCGCATCACGTCCGTCGTGATCTCGTGATCCAGAAGGGCGGTGATGTCGTCCACATCGTCGGAGCCGATGTAGTTCTGGGCACGCCCGGGAGCCGCCCGGAAGGCGTTGAGCGCCATGCTGTAGGGGTTGTTCCCCATGGTGGTGTTCTGAAGGGCCTGGTCCGTCAGGGAGGCGGTGACCTGGACGTCCAGATCGGGGAGGAGCTCCGCCTGCAGGCTCCCTCGCAGGAGGAGCTTCTCTTCGCTGTCCATGGGAAGGACGCCGCTGTTCTGATCGAAGCTGGCGGAGAGC
This sequence comes from Gemmatimonadota bacterium, assembly GCA_007122885.1. Classification (GTDB taxonomy): domain Bacteria; phylum Gemmatimonadota; class Gemmatimonadetes; order Longimicrobiales; family Gaopeijiaceae; genus SKSR01. The sequence continues at coordinate 1,187 of SKSR01000150.1, read as the reverse complement.
CGGTAGGTGAGACCGCTGCCCCCGCCTTCCACCGCGGCGCTGTAGCGCTGGGCGTGGCCGGTTCCCAGCCACGGATCCATCCGCATGAACGGCTCGTTGGGCGGGCCGAACTCCTGCATCCAGCTTGCCCCCTGGTCCACCTGGAGGGACCACTGGGGTGTGCCCTCCTGCCCTCGGCGGGTGAAGATCTGAATCACCCCTCCCGACGCCTCCGTGCCGTAGACCGCCGTGGCGGCGGGCCCGCGAACCACCTCGATCCGCTCGATGTCCGACGGGTTGATGTCCGCCAGGGGGCCCCGGGTCTCTCCGGCCCCGAAGGCACGATGCTGGCCGACGGCGTGATTCAGCGCGAAGTCGTCGCTCCGGATCCGGACCCCGTCCACATAGACGAGGGGTTGATTGCTCATTCCCACGCTCACGTTACCCCGGAGGCGGATCTGGCTGCCGCCGCCCAGGTTTCCGGTGGTCTGGTACGAAAGGATCCCCGGAGCTTGACCCGACAGGGCGTCGTCCACGCTGGCCAGGGCTTCGTTGGAGGCGGCCAGGTTCATCTGGGCGATCGAGCTCCCCACCTCCCGGCGCCGGGCCTGGCCGGCCTGACCGATGGCCACCACCTCGTCCAGGGCCAAGGCCGTCTGAGCCAGCTCGAACTCCACCTCCGCCACTTCACCCGCCACCACGGTGACCTGGGCTTCCCCGGAGCCGTAACCCAACAGCTCGGCCCGGACGGTCACCTCACCGGCCGGCACGCCGTCCAGTTGAAATGTGCCGTCGGAGCCGCTCAAAGTGCCGATTCCGGTCCCCGCGGCGAGGATCTGCACGTTTTCCAGGGGAGCCAGGGAGCTTTGATCCCGGACCTCTCCCCGGATCATTCCTTCCTGCCCGGCCGCTTCGCCGGCTCCCAGGACCGCGAGGGCCAGGAGCGCGGCGAAGGCCGCAAGGGTTCGAACCTTGGATTGTCGCATGACCGTGCCTCTCCGTCCTGACGGGTTTGTGTGGCGAGATGGGACACTCGGAGTGGGTTCGTGCGGACGCCCGAACGTGACCATCCCAGTCTGTTGCTGACCGTCCTAGTGTAGTGTCGCAGAAGTCCCGTGGCATTTGAGCGCCGCTGCATCCGCTCCAGCTGTGTTGCTCCTCCTCGACGTAGCGCTGCTATGCCTCGTCGTCGCGCCTTGCTGGAGCGG
>SKSR01000044.1 GCA_007122885.1 Gemmatimonadota bacterium | reverse complement strand
CGGAGGGAAGTGAGGAAGCCGCCGCAGTCTCCGAGCCGGCAGGCGACGCGGAGGAGCCGGCCGAAGCTGCGGATTCGGATGACGCGGCGACTGCGGAGGTCGACGAGCCCGCTGCTGAAGTGGCCGTCGAAACCGACGAGGATGGGGCCGAAGCAAGCGTGGAGGTGGACGAGCCCGCTCCCGAAGCCGCCGCCGAAGCGGACACTGCGGTGGACGAACCCGAAGCGGCGACTGCCGAGGACGACGACGATGGAGGAGAGGCCGGAGAGGAGCAGGCGGAGGAGGCGGAAGCAGAGGAGTCCCGAAGCTAGGGACCCCTCCGGACGGACGCCCGAATTCCTCGACGGAGCTCCGTGCTTCGAGCAAGGAGAGCGAAGCCGTCCGGGCGTCAGCGCCCGGACGGCTTCCGTGCATTCCCCGGAGGGACGTGGAGCCATTCTGGAGCCGAGGTGCCCTTTGACGACCGAGAGACCGCAGTGATGAGGTCGCCCCGGCCTTTCGCCTGGATTCTGGCCACTCTGGTGCTGGCCGGAGGAGCGTGCACCCCTCTCGGCATGGGAGAACCCCCGGCGGAGCCTGCGCCGCCACCGGCCGAGCCGCCGCCCGGTCCCGCCTTGGAGGAAGGAGCGTACACGGAGGAGGAGCTGGCCGAGTTGGGTCGCCTGGTTTCGGCTGCCGAGGACCACCTCCAGGAGGGAGAACCCAGGGAGGCTGTGGCGCTGGCCCGGGAAGTCCGCTCGGATTTCGCCCGGGTGCCCGGCTCCGGCCAGGCCCTCTGGGTGGAGGCCCGGGGCCTTCACGCCATGGGCGACGAATCCGGCGCGGTGGATGCGCTGGAGTCCTACCTGGCCCTCTTGGCCGACGACCCGGCACGGGCCGGCCCCGCCCTGCTCCTCTATTCCGAGATCGCGTCCGACCAAGGGGACCACCGCCGGTCCGCGGACCTGCTCCTCCAGATGCCTTCGGGAGCCACCCAGGAAGACCGCCAGCAGGCGGTGGAGCGGTTGCGGAGGGAGGCGCGGCGGCTGGGGCGGAGCACCCTGGAGGAGCTCAGCGCTGTGGAGGCACCTGTTCCGGCTGTGGCCGCACCCCTTCGGGTCGAGCTCGCTTTGAGGCTCTTTCTCGCCGAAGAGGAAGGGGAGGCGCAGCGCTTGGCGCGGACCGTCCTGGAGGGGGAACCGGATTCCGAGACGCGGGAGTTGGCGGAGGCCATTCTGGAAGACCGGCTCGAAGATGCATTGGGAGCGGCCCCGGCGCTGGCCGCCCTCCTCCCCAGCTCCGGTTCCCCCAGCCTCCAGCGTTATGCGGAGGCCATCCGGGAGGGGATCGAAGTGGCAGTGGCGCAGGCCCGGCGGGATGGAATCGTGGTCCAATTGGAGGTGCTGGACGACGGTGGCGATGCGTCCCGCTCCGCCTCGCTGGCCCGTGAGTTGGCGGGCCAGAACGTGCCCATCATCCTGGGGCCCTTGCATGACGGGGGACTGCGGTCAGCGGCGGAAGAGGTGGGCGAAGGCCTTTTCCTCTCTCCCACGGCTCGGATCCTTCCGGAGGGGCGCGCGGGAGTCTTCTCCCTGGACGCCGTGGATCCGGAGGGGCCGGCTCAACTCGCCCGCTTCGCTCTGGGGCAGGGGTTGCGAACCGCGGTGGTCCTCCACCCCAGACAGCCCGAATCGGAGCTGGAAGCCCGCTACTTCACCCAGGCCTTCGAAGAGGGCGGAGGCTCCGTGGTTCGTCAGGTGGCCTACTCTCCGGGAACTACGAGCTTTCAAGGGCCCATGGAGGAGGTCCGGCAGGCCGGCCCGGCCGCCCTGGCCCTCTTTCTCCCCCCGGAGGAGATCGAGCTCGTGGCCCCGCAGGTGACCTACTTCGGGATCCGGGACCTGGGTTTGCAACTGCTGGGAGGGGAGAGCTGGACCGACGAGGCGGCGGTCCGGTCCACCGACGCCCGACACACGGACGGCGTGGTCACCGTCTCGTCCCGCCCGGCCGGGACGTTGGAGGACTGGGAGCCGTACCGGCGATTCGTGGAGGAGTATGAAGACCACTTCCAGCGAACCCTCCGGAGCTCTCTTCCGGCCCTGGGCTATGACGCGGCCCGCCTGGCGCTGGAGGGCTACCGCCGGGGAGCGCGTACCTCCGGTGAGTTGCGGGACGTCCTGGAGGGGGTGGGGGAGTTCCAGGGCGCTACAGGACTCCTCACCGTCCGGGATGGACGGATCGTACGGGAGCGACGGTTGGTTCGGATCCAGGATCGGCGATTCTTTCCGGTGAACGACGACCGGCGGCGTTGACGAAGGCGGATACAGGGAGGAGGAAGACGATGGGGATGGAGGAGAAGCTCGAGCGTCTGCGAAGCCTCCGGGAGGAGTCCCTGAAAGGGGGCGGTGAAGACCGGATCGAGGCTCAGCACGCCAAGGGGAAGCTGTCGGCTCGTGAAAGGCTCGACCTTCTCCTGGACGAGGACTCCTTCGTGGAACTGGACCGGTTCGTCACCCACCGGACCACCGCCTTCGGCCTCGAGGACAAGAAGATCCTGGGCGACGGGGTGGTCACTGGCTACGGCTCCATCCACGGTCGGCTCGTCTACGTCTTCTCCCAGGACTTCACGGTCTTCGGCGGATCTCTTTCGGAGGCCCATGCCGAGAAGATCGTGAAGATCCAGGACCTGGCCATGAAGAACGGGGCCCCGGTCATCGGTCTGAACGACTCCGGGGGAGCCCGGATCCAGGAAGGGGTGGCCTCTCTGGGCGGGTATGCGGACATATTTCTACGGAACACGCTCGCGTCCGGGGTCGTCCCGCAGGTGAGCTTGATCCTCGGCCCCTGCGCCGGGGGAGCGGTCTACTCCCCCGCCATCACCGACTTCGTCTACATGGTCCGGGGGACGAGCTACATGTTCGTCACCGGCCCCAACGTGGTGAAGACGGTCACGCACGAGGATGTGGACATGGAGGGGCTGGGTGGGGCCGATGTGCACGCCTCCACTTCAGGCGTGGCGCACTTCGCCCACGACTCGGAGCCCGAAGCCCTGGAAGCCGTGCGGCGGCTCTTCCACTACGTACCGCAGAACAACACCGAGACACCTCCCCGGGGGGCCGCCCAGGATCCTCCGGATCGTCGGGAGGAGTCCCTGGCGAAGTTGGTCCCGGAAAACCCGAACCGTCCCTACGACATGAAGGACGTCATCGAAGCGGTGGTCGATGACGGGGAGTTCTACGAGATCCATGCGGGATTCGCCCAGAACATCCTGGTGGGCTTCGCCCACCTGGGCGGCCACTCCGTGGGGATCGTGGCGAATCAGCCCAACGTCCTGGCGGGGGTCCTGGACATCGACTCCGCCACGAAGGGGGCCCGGTTCGTCCGGTTCTGCGACGCCTTCAACATCCCCCTCGTGGTCTTCGAAGACGTGCCCGGTTTCCTGCCGGGTGTGAGCCAGGAGCATGGGGGAATCATCCGGCACGGCGCCAAGCTTCTCTACGCCTTCTCCGAGGCCACGGTGCCCAAGGTCACGGTGATCACCCGGAAGGCCTACGGTGGGGCTTACGACGTGATGAACTCGAAGCACATCCGCGGGGACTTGAACCTGGCGTGGCCGTCGGCGGAGATCGCCGTGATGGGTCCGAAGGGAGCGGTGGAGATCCTCTTCCGGAAGGAGATCGAGGAGGCCGAAGACCCGGAGGCCAAGACCGAGGAGTTGATGGAGCAGTACCGGGAGCGTTTCGCCCACCCCTACATCGCTGCGTCCCGCGGGTACCTGGACGACGTCATCGACCCTCGTGAGACCCGCCCCCGGCTGGTGAACGCCCTGGACATGCTGGCACGGAAGCGGGACGAGAACCCGGTCAGGAAGCACGGGAACATTCCTCTGTGAGCCCCGTGTGAGCAACACCGGGCGG
>SKSR01000158.1 GCA_007122885.1 Gemmatimonadota bacterium | reverse complement strand
GTAGATCACCAGGCCCTGGACTCCGGCCAGGCGATCGGCCCCGAAGTGCCCCTTTCTCGCGAGCAGCCAGACGAAGCCGGCGGCCACCACGAGGATTCCCACGTGGAGGCCCGCGTACCCCGTCATGCTCCAGTCCAGGGAACCGTACGCGTGGCTGGTCCAAAGGTACCCCTTCCCCATGTACTCCCAGACCTTGAGCGCCAGATACGCCAGAGCGAGCCCTATGCCCAGGGGAAGCGAGACGACGAGCGGTCTCACTCGTCCCCGGGAGAGGGAGGGTAGGGCCAGCCAGACGGGCACGGCGCTGAGGAGGAGGAGCGTCTGGGCGGCCCCCGGCACGAGCAGTTCCGGAAGCTCCACTCCGGGCGGGGGCCAAGCGGAGGCACCCAGGCGGAGGTAGAAATAGCTCACCGCGAATAGGGAAAGCACCGTCCCTTCGATGACCACCAAGAGGAGGACGCCCCAGACCACCGGCGAGCGGAGTCCGCTGAGCCGATGGGGAAGGGGACCGTCCTTCGACGGTCGGGCCCCCACCTGCGGCGGACGGTTCCGAGAGGTCATGATCCGGCTCCGGGCCCGGAGTCCGCCACCGCTCCCTCCCCCGCCCGGCCCAACCCCGTCAACCGTTCGTCCGGGAGGGTTTCCCCGGGGAGCGGATCCCGGGTGGGCCAGTGCCAGCCCATAAGGCATCCGGCGGCCAGGACCAGCCCCACCGGCACGAGGGTCGGGGTCCAGATCACCCCCAAGAAGGAGACGGCAAGGGAGAGGGCGAGCCACAGAGGCCAGAGGGATGGGGCCGGAAGGATTACCTTCCCCTCGGGCTCCGCGGCGCCGATGCTCGTGGTGATGCTCTCCCGGACGAACTCCCCGGGTTCGGAGAGGTCCCGGTGCCAGAAGGGGCGCTCGGGGAGCACCGCCTCCTCTTCCGCCTCGGACTCACCGCTTCCATCGGTCTCCCAAAGGGGCTCCCTCCCCCGGACGATGGGAACGTGGAGGAAATTGTAGTTCTGCGGGGGCGAGCTGGTCTCCCATTCCAGGGTTCCCGCCGACCACGGATTCGCTTCCGCTCGGGGGCCCTGCCGGTGGCTCAGGACCACGTTCACCACGAAGATGGCCACGGAGGCCCCCATGAGAAGCGTCCCGGCAGTGGAGAGGAGGTTCAGCCAGTCCCAGCCGAGGCCGGGAAGGTACGTATAGACGCGACGGGGCATCCCTTCGAGCCCCGTGAGGTGCATGAGGAGGAAGGTGGCGTTGAACCCGGCGAAGAAGAGCCAGAAGTGCCACCGGCCAAGGCGTTCGTCCAGGAGTCGGCCCGTGAACTTCGGAAACCAGAAGTAGACAGCCGCGAATATGGGAAATACCACTCCGCCCACGAGGACGTAGTGGAAGTGGGCCACGATGAAGTAGGTGTCGTGGACCTGCCAGTTGAAGGGGACCGCCGCGATCATGATCCCGGTGATCCCTCCCAGGATGAAGAGGACGATGAACCCCAGGGCGAAGAGGAAGGCGGTGTTGAGCTCGGCGATCCTGCCGTGCCAGATGGTGGAGAGCCATGCGAAGATCTGGATGGCGCTCGGGATGGTTATGAGCATGCTGGCGGCCGCGAAGAAGTTCAGCCCTACCAGGGCCAGCCCCACCGTGTACATGTGGTGGACCCAGACCCCAAAGCTCAGCATCCCGATGATGACCGTGGAGGCCACCACCAGAGTGTACCCGGCCAGGGGTCTTCGGGCGAAGGTGGGGATCACCATGGAGACCACCCCCACGGCAGGAAGCAGCATGATGTAAACGTCCGGATGTCCGAAGAACCAGAAGAGGTGTTGCCAGAGAAAGGGATCCCCTCCGGCCGCCACGTTGAAGAAGTGGGTGCCCATGAACCGGTCCAGGCCGAGCATGAGGCTCGTGAGAACCAGGGCAGGCATGGCCACGGCGATCATCACGGCGGTGACCAGCATGGCCCATACGAAGACCGGCATCCGGTTCAGTGACATCCCCGGGGCCCGCATCTTGAGGATCGTCACGATGATTTCCACGGCGGCCACCAGGGCCGACACCTCCAGGAAGGTGATCATGGTGACCCAGAAGTCGATCCCCACGCCCGGGCGAAAGCCGCCGCCGGTGAGGGGAGGGTAGTTGTACCACCCGCTGTCCGGCGCCATCCCGGCCAGATAGGCCCCGTACAGGGCCACCCCCGCGATGAGGAAGATCCAGTAACCGAAGAGGTTCATCCGCGGGAAGGCCATTTCCCGGGCCCCGATCATCAAGGGTACCAAGTAGATGGCAAGCCCCTCCACGAACGGCACCACGAAGAGGAACATCATCGTGGAGCCGTGCATGGTGAACGTCTGGTTGTAGGCCTCAGGGGAGAGGAACTGGAGCTGTGGGAGGGCGAGCTGAAGGCGGATCAGCACCGCTTCGACGCCCGCAAGGAGGAAGAAGACGAAGGCGGTGACCATGAACCGGAGGCCCACGGCCCGGTGGTTCACCGCGGTGAGAAACCCCCAGAGCCCGGCGGGCGACGCCCAGATCCGGGCGAGCCGCTCGTGGGGGTTCGATGGCTTCGGGGTAGTGGTCACCGAAGGGTCTCCAGGTAGCGGACCAGGGCCTGAAGGTCGTCCTCGGCGAGCCGGTGGGCGGGCATGCGCACACCTGGTTTGAACTGGTGGGGGTCCCGGACCCATTCGGTCAGGTGCTCCCGGTCGTTCGGCACCGTCAAGGCGCCCAGGGTCTTCCGGCTGGCCAGGTCGCTCAGATCGGGGCCGGGTGTGCCCGTGTGGGTGGGTCGGCTCACGTCCCGGATCCCGTGGCAGGGCGCACAGCCCGCCTCGAAAAAGACCTCACGACCCCGGATTTCCACGGGATCCTCGGGTTCCGCCGGGCCTTCCCGGGCCCGGGCCGCCCAGGCCTCGAACTCTTCCCCGGACGACGCCACCACCAGAAGGGACATGTGGGCGTGCTGCACCCCGCAGAACTCCGTGCACTGTCCCCTGTAGACCCCCGGCTCGTCCGCCCGGAGCCAGATGGTATTCGTCCGGCCCGGCACCATGTCCACCTTCCCGGGGCCCAACTGAGGGACCCAGAAGCTGTGGATGACATCCGCCGAGGTGACCTGGACGTTCACCGGGACCCCCACGGGGATCCGGATCTCGTTGGCGGTCACCACCTCCTGGTCCGGGTAGCGGACCTCCCACCAGAACATGTGTCCCACCACCTCCAGGCTCAGACCGTTTCCGGGTGGTTCCGACACCACCGCACCGCTTCGGACCGAGGCGGATAGGAAGAAGAGGAGGAAGAGGGCGGGCGCCACCACTCCCGCGAGCACGATGAACCGCTGCTCGCTGGAAGACACGGACCCGCCGCTCCTCGCCCGGTCGGCACGGAGGGCCCTGCGGACGGCGTAGCAGAGACCCAGGATCGTGATGGCAGAGAGACTTCCGGTGCTCAGAAAGGCGATCCACCAGAGCGATTCGAACTCGGCGGCGGCCGGGCCCCGGGGAGCCAGGGTGGACTGCCATCCCCCGCATCCGCCCACGAGCAGGGCCAACCCGACCAGGACGGCTGCGGCGGCTCCCCTCACCGGCCGCCTATCCCGTCGGTTTCGGCGGCCTCCGCAGCCCACCGAAGGTACGCCAGCATCACCTCGATCTCCTGGGTCGAAAGCACGCCCTGGTACGCGGGCATGTTCCCGATCCCCATGATGATTCGGACCGTGATCTCCTCCGGCGGAAGCCGAAGAGCCGTGCGAGTGAGGTCGGGACCGTAGCTCCCCCCGCTACCCAGCACCGCGTGGCAATACTGGCACCCTCGTTGGAAGAAGACCTGGGAGCCCAACCGGGCATCCGGGGGCGCTTCGGCCACCACGGCCGCGTCGGGTGGTCGGGTCTCGAAGTCCGGGACCCAGTACGGCCGCATCCCCACCGCCGTGAGGGTGAGCCAGATGGTGAAGGAGCCGGCCACCAGGAAGACGGCCCACGGCCTCCTGGACGGAGCTCGTTCACCCGCCCCGAACGCCACGGGTAGGGCCAGGAGGACGGGAACGAGGAGGAGCGGGAGCCAGAGCAGGACCAGCTCGTCCAGGACCGGGGGCTTGTACCAGATCAGGCTGTAGTACCAGAGGAAGAACCAATCCGGGTCCGGGATCGCCTCCAGCGCCGCCGGGTCCGGGGGCGGTCCCGGGCCTTGCGGGCCGAAGACCAGGGCCGACACGAAGATGATCGTGTAGACCACAGCCACGAAGATCATCTCCCGGCCCGCGGCATCCGGCCAGTACGTGCTTCCTCCTTCCGTCCGATGTTTCCGGTACCACGAGCGGTAGGTTCGCGGGTCTACGGGCCGGCCCGCTTCCGGAGGCTCGGAGACCCCGTTTCGGAGCACCAGATAGATGTGGATGCCGATAACCGCGAAAATGAGGAGGGGGAGGACGATGACATGGAGGGCGTAGAAGGCGGTGAGGGTGCCCCCTCCGATGCTGTCTCCCCGCAGAATGAGCTCCCTGAGCGGCTCCCCCAGGACAGGGGTTCGGGCGGCGATGGAGGCCGCCACCGCCACCGTGCTGACCCCGTCCTCGTCCCACCGGAGGAGCTGACCGGTGAAGGCCATGGCCATCACCAGATAGAGGAGAACGACGCCCGAGATCCAGTTCAGCTCACGAGGATACTTGTACGAGCCCGTCAGGAAGACTCGGGCCATGTGGGCGAAGACGAGGACGACCATGGCCGAGGCGCCGAAGAAGTGGAGCCCCCGGACGAACCCGCCCCACGCCACCTCCGCGTTGAGATGCTGGAGGCTGTCCCACGCGTGGACCGGCGAGGGGATGTAGTGGAGGGCCAAGGCCGTTCCGGTGACCACCTGTAGAAGAAAGACGAAGAGGAGGGCCGGGCCGAAGACGTAGAACCACCCCTTGCGGGTTCGCCCGACTCCCGGAGGGATCTTGTGCTCCCGGATGAAACGGTGCAGGGGAGCGATCCCCGCCCGGTCGTACAACCACCCGGCCACCCGCGTGGCCCGCTTCATTCTCCTGCCAGGCGGGGCGGGGAGGTGGATTGGGGAAGGCAGGGTGCGTCGGGCGCGGCCGGAAGCCTCGCGCTCCGGTCCGCTCCCCCGGGAGGGGGAACCCCCAGGGCCTGGATCTCCACGATTCCGTTCCGGACCCGAATCGGGTGGCGATCCAGGGGACGGGGAGGAGGCCCTGCGGCCACGGATCCGTCCGGGTAGAACGCTCCCCCGTGGCAGGGGCACAGGAAAAGCTCGGCACCGGGCTCCCAGCGGATGGGACAGCCCACGTGCGTGCAATAGCTGGTGAACGCCACGAAAGCGTCGTCCGCTCCCCGCCTCACCCACGCAGCGCTCCGGGCGGCGAACCCTGCCCAAGGAAGGGGCTGGGCGTCCACGTAGGTGGCCTGGATGGTCTCACCTACCGGGAAGTCGTCCACCGAGCCCACCTCCCGCCAGAGCTCAGGGTCCCGCCGTTGGATGGGGTTGAGAAACACAGCGAGCCACGGAACGGCCAGGGCTGTTCCGATGGCCGCCCCGAGCACGAGGGAGACCTGGGTCAGGAAGGTACGACGACCGTTGTCCCCGGTCGTCGCGGAATCCCCTTGGGCCCCGGGGGCTCCACGGACCTCGCCGCCTTCCTTCCCACTTCCACCCGGACATCCGTGGCCTTCGAGGGGACCGCTGGAGGGTTCGGGCGGAACTGCGGAGCCTTCGCGCGGACCTTCGGGGTGTCCGGGCGGACCTTCGAGGCGCTCACTCGCCTCGTCGAGCCGGTCGTCTTCTGGAACTTCGTGCATGGTGAGACGGGAGGGCAGCAAGACACGAGCCGGGATTTCCGGGGGATCATGGCTCGGCCGGCGGGGGGATCGGCAAGGGGGACCGGGACTCGGCGTTCTTCCTTTCGGTCCCTTGATCCACGATCTTTGACACCTACTCCAAGCGCGCCCTCCCACCTTGATCGATGGGATTCACGGCCCGACTGATCGTCGGACAGGCGGCGCACGGATCACCGACCGGAGGCGCACCAACTCCCCGGTCACGGCCATCCTATCGAGATCGAAGCATGACCCTATTGGAATTCCTGATCCTCCTGGTCGTCGCGGGCATCTGTGGTTCCGTGGGCCAGGCCATTGCCGGATTCACCCGGGGAGGCTGTCTGGTCTCCGTGGCCCTGGGGTTCATCGGAGCGCTCCTGGGCACCTGGATGGCCCGGAGTCTCGGACTTCCGGAGCTCTTGGCCGTCCAAGTGGGGGGGCAGCCGTTTCCCGTGATCTGGTCCATCATCGGAGCCACGGTGGTCGTCCTGGTGGTGGGCCTCCTCTCCGGGGGACGACGGATCTGAACACCGGGGTCCGGGCTCGGCCGCTCCACGCTCCTGGACCCGCTCCGTTTCCTCACCACCCCAACCCGTTTGCGGGGCTACACAATCCTGTAGCTCGCATCCACCACCTGCCTCCTCCGTCCCACGGATCCTGATCGCCACCCGGCTCGAACCGTGCCGTCGCCCAATGCCCGGGCGGGACCACTGAGCCGGTCCGGAGGTGGCCCGTGGCCCTGGCATACCCCTTGCTCCTTTCCCAGCCGATCGACGTCCACGTCGGCGTAAGCGTCCGGGAGAAGCGAGTTTTCGATGTTCGCCTGCTTCGCGCCCGTCGCCCTCCGCCGCTTCGGTTGACCCACGTCCCTGGATGGAGCCAGCGAACATGCACGGATCCCTCAGGACCCTGGGCTTCGCCATCCTCCTCCTCGTCCTTTCGACAGGTGAGGGTTGGGGACAGGAACCGGCCGACTCGCTTCGCGGCGAGTTCCTCCTCCCCCTTCCTCCCACCGCCGAGGTCATGGCCCGGGGAGAGAGGATCGGACCCGGGATCAGCATCGGGAGCCCCACGGGCTTCGGCGCTCGTCAGGGTGACGCCTTCGTGGGCGTGGCCTATCAAGCCAGGACCCGAACCTTCACCCGGCAGGACGGCGCCGCCGGCGCCGGGTTGGGGTTCGGAGATCCGGAACGGTGGGTGGGTCTGGAGGCGGTGATCACCACCTTCGGCACCGTTCGGACCTGCTGCCGCGGCGGGGTGAGCTTCAAGGTCCATCGGCGGGTCTCGCCCGGGGCCAGCGTGGCCCTCGGGTGGGAGAACGCCCTCCTCTGGAGGGACGGCGACCCGCCGGCCACCGACGCCGGCACCAGCCTGTATGCGGCGGCCACCAAGGTCTTCGGCCTTCGCGGGAGCGGATCCCCGCATTTCTCGACCCTCACCCTCACCGTGGGAGCCGGGAACGGGAGGTTCCGGAGGGAAAGGGACATCCTGGAGGACCGATCGGCCATCAACCCCTTCGGTGCCGCCAGCCTGCGCGTGGTGGACCGGGCTTCGGTTCTGGCCGACTGGTCGGGCCAGGACCTGGCCGCCGGCGTCTCGATCATTCCACTGTCCGGTCGGCCGTTGTTCGTCACTCCTGCGGTGGCCGACCTGACCACCCGCCCCCGCTTCGTGGTGGGTGCGGGATACGGCTTCAGCTACTCGGGTCTGCTGTTCTAGACCGGGAGGGATTCCATGGATACGCGATTCGAACGATTCGGATTCAAGGCTGCCGGCCTCGTGATGGGAGGAGCAGTTCTGGTGGGGGGGATCCTGGCCCCCGCTCCCGCGGAAGCTCGGCAGGGCGCTTCGGGACCCGAGCGCGCCGTCGTCTCGGACGTTTCCGGGACCGTGATCACCACCGGGGACATGGTCTCGGGGATGCTCATGGGCGAGCCCGGGACGGTGCCGGTTCTTTCGTGCGGCGCGGCCACCGGGGTCCGGGATGCCGGACTGGCGCTGGCGTGGGAGCTGGAGGCCCGGACTCTGACCGTGGCCACACCGAACCCCGGCCTCGTGCCGGCTCCGGACGAGCTCCAGGACGACCTCCTCCACCTCCTATCCGGTGACGGAGAGGCCCCGGGCGCGGCTTCGGCTCTCGCGGCCGCGCTGACCCCGGAGGACAACCGGGCTCCGGAAGCTCGGAAGGCGGCTGAAGAGCTGGCCGAGAACATGGCGGGACTCCTCACGCTTTCCGTCTCCCTGGAGCCCGAGAAAAGGGACCTGGAGTCGGCCGTTCGGCTCACGCGGGCCACGGCTCGCTACAACGCCTTCATCCAGACCAGCTCCCTCGAGTTCCTGGAGAGGGCCCCCCTGGAGCTTCTGGCCGTGCAGGCCACCCTTTCCCGCCTCCTCGTCGGAGCCATGGAGGGGGAGGGGCGTCCGGATGCATGCGGTGCTCCGCCTCCCGTGGCCCCGGATCCGGTAGCCGAGGCCGAGGTGCGCCCGCCCCCGGCTCCGCCGGAGCGGGCGGCGTCCATCTGCCTCTTCGTGGACGACGAGGGACTCCGGGAGGTTCCGGCCATCGTGATTCCCTCCACCGGGGACACGTTGGTGGTGGCCGACGGCGAGCGGCGTCCGTTGCGGGAGGTCTACGCCACCGGACGCTACGGCCCCGGTGCCGACCTGGTGGCCGAGGACGGGACCGTGGAGGCCATGGGAGAGCGCTACATCAAGTTCGACGTTCCTCGTTCGGTTCGTCCGGGCGAATTGGTCCGATTGGAGACGTACCAGGGCGCGAACCTCTTCGGCGATCCCGATGCTTCGGAGCCGCCGGAGGTGATCTACGTGCCCGTAGAGAGGGAATGCGTGGTTCAGCCGTTCGTGAGGGAGGACGAGGTGCGGGGGGTGCACGGCTGACCACTCAATCCGCCCCGTTCCGGATCGGGAGTTTGGACTTTCGGGTCGGGGCGGGGCGGGGATTCGTAGGGCCTCCGGTGCTGGTTGCCGGGGCTCTGTGCTCACCTTCAGCAGGAGATGGCAACATGAAGTACGAGAGGCCGGAGGTGCAGGACCTCGGTTCCATTGCGGACCACACATTCACCGTTGGGGCTCTGGGACAGCAGAAGGGCGGGGGCGACCCCCAGCATCTGGATCGCCACTGCGAGTGGTCCGGCGGAACGGACGTGGACAAGTGCCCGACGTGAGCGTGCGCTGACCGGCGCCGATCACGCAGGGCGCCCGAGCCGCCGCGGCGATCCCGGCCTCCGGTCTGGAGCGTCGCGGCGCTGGCTCGGAAGCTCCTTCCCCTGTTCAACCCTTCTCCCTTTCCCGAGCCGCCATGGGATCCATCGCCGCCGTGCTGTCCCGCACCGAGCCTCCCGGCCACCCGCAGGTGGAGCGGATGCTCCGTGCCGCTCCCCACCGTGGGACGGAGCTGAAAACGGTCAAATTGGGCTCGGCGGTCCTCGGGGTATCGAGCGGGGACGGGGTGGGAGCTTCCGCGGTGGTGGCGGAGGACGGGTGGGCTGCCGCCTTTTCCGGCGACTTTGACAACCTGGAGGAGCTGGCCCGGGAGCTGGACGAGGCGGGGGCGAGGGCCCTAGGTCCGGCAGGCGCGCCTCCCTGCGAGGCCCGGGTCCTGATCCGGGCCTTCCTGACGTACGGCGCGGAGGCGCCGGCCCGCATCCGGGGGCCTTTCACCGGGGTGGTCTCGGACGGGCGTACCCTCTGGAGCTTCAGGGACGCAGTGGGCTTTCGCCCCCTGGTCTACCGGGACGAGCCCCGCGGGGTCTGGGTGGCTACGGAGGTGAAGCAGGTGGTGGTCGGTTCGGGGATCGGCTACCGGCCGAACCTGGAGGTTATGGAGCGGATCTTCCACGCCACGGTGGGAAAGGATTCCCGCTGCGCTGTGGAAGGGGTGGAGCACGTGGCCCAGGGTCACGTCCTGGCCTCCGACGCCCGTAGTTCACGGCTCCTCCGGTACTGGCGTCCGGAGGCCCTTTTGGAGACGGCCCGGTGGGACCTGGATGAGCTCCAGGAGCGTTTCGACGCCCTCATGACCCGGGCCGTGGATCGATGTCTCCACGGAGACGACGTGGTCTCCCTCAGCGGGGGAGTGGACTCCCCGGCGGTGGCGGCGTACGGGGCTCCGGTCCATCTGGAACGGACCGGGCGGCCCCTTTCGGCTCTCTCCGGATTCTATCCCGACTTTCCTTCGGTGGATGAGAGCGACCGGATCCGCCTCGTGGCCGAGGCTCTCGGGATGCCCCTTCACAGCTACGAGCCCCGGGCCCGGGCCACGGACGGCCTCCTTTCCTGGGTCCGGCTCCTCGACGGTCCCGTTCCCGTGGTCTCCCTGGCCCAGACCCGGGAGAGCCTCGAGCAGGCGGCCGGCCGGGGGTTTCGATGCATGCTCACGGGGGAGATGGCCGAGTTCGTCTTCGATGCGAGCCAGGGGGTCCAGGACCACCTCCTGGGCCGGGGGCGGATCGGAAGCGCGCTCCGGCTCCATCGGACGTCCCGGGAGCGGAACGGCCGGAATGGGGATGGAGCCGGCTCCCTGGCCAAGCGAACCCTCAGGAGCTGGGTCCCGGACCCGGCTTGGATGTTGTACCGGCGGGCCCGGCCGGTTCCCCCTCGCCGAACCCCTCCGTGGATCGACGCCCAGCGGGTGCCGCGTCCCCCGGTCCGGTCCCCTCGGCACCAGTGGCGGGAGAACCAGCTCATGGCCCTCCACGGATCCAGCCTCCCCCTCCAGGCCGACGATTTCATCCAGTCCGTCACTGGGGTGAAGACCCGCCGGCCCTGGACGGATCTGGACCTGTGGGCGCTCTTCCTGAGCCTCCCGGCCCAGGTGAAGCATCCCGAGCCGGGGAGCAAGGCGCTGGTTCGGCGCCTTCTCCGGGGCCGGGTCCCGGACCCCATCCTGGACCGGACGAAGAAGACCGTCTTCGACGAAGCCATCGCCAAGAGCATCGACTATCAGGAGCTGGAGCGGTGGCTCGTGAAGCCCGAACACCGGGTTCCGGGCATCCGTTACGAGCTCCTGGCAGAACGGCTGGAGCGGCGCGAGCTCAATCTTGTGGAGTTCATGCGCGCCAAGGACCTGGCCGCGGTCCACGCCTTCCTGTCCCTCTGCTGATGGGGGTGCTTCGCTCAATCGGGGTTTCTTGTTCAATGGGAGGTCTCGGCTCGGCGGAAAGCGCTCTCCCGGCGCCGTGCATGGATCGGTCTCCGGGGGGTCCGTTCAGGGGATATGATTCGCCCAAGGAGGTACGGCCATGAAGTTGGATACGGAAGTCCGCCGGAACCCGCGGATCGTCTCCCAGGAGCTGGGGGAGGGGGACGGGGCCGTCCTCCTCCACATGGATACGAGCGCCTACCACAGCCTGAACCCCACCGGAGCGTGGATCTGGAAGCACTTGGAGCAGCCCGCCATGGTGGGGGAGCTCCTGGCCCGTTTTCGGGACGAGGTGGAGGACGCACCGCCCACCCTTTCCAAGGACCTCCTGCTCTTCCTGCAGCATCTGGCCCACCGCGAGCTGATCCTTACTGGGGCACCCGGTGCTGGAAGCGGAACGAAGGAAGGAAACGCCTCCGGAGGTGTGAGGTCGCCTGAACGGTAGGCGCGCCATGAGCCCGGTGCGGCGGCCGGAGTTGTAGGGCCCCTCGAGTTGCAAGGCGTTTCCGGCGTCGAGCCGGAGGGTCGCATGTGGGGCTCACACCACGCTTGGCCCCGCTTCGTGGGCTGGTACCCAGGGAGGTTGAGATGAAGACTCCCCGGTCCCTTCCGGTCCCAGCCTTTCTCGTCGTGACGGTCTTCCTCCTCGCCGGTTGCGCGGACGGGCCTTCGCCCATGCCCGTGGAACCGGATGTGGAAGCACTCGCCGCTGAGGGGTTGAGCTTGGCCCAACATCCCGGTGCAGGACAGGCGGAGCGGCAGAGCAGCGACGTCTACTGGTTCCCCGAAGAACCCCTGGTAGAGGTGGAAGGAGCTGTCGGCCAGTTGGTCCGGACCGATGGAGGAGTGGGTTACAACCTCCGGACCCTGGAGCTGGTCCCCGGCCATGCCATCTCGATCTGGTGGGTGATCTTCAACAACCCGGAGGAGTGCGACGGCGATTGCGGCATCGAGGATCTCTTCGTGGACTACCCCGTGGACCTCACACCCAATCCCGACGTGAATCCGGCGGTGATGTCCGCGGGAGGACACGTAGTGGGCGGGAGCGGAAGAGCCGGCTTCGCCGGGCACCTCATCGAAGGCCAGATCACCACGGAGCACCCGGCGTTCCTGGATGGGCCCGGGCTCACCGATGCCCGGGGAGCGGAGATCCATCTCGTGGTCCGGAGCCACGGCCCGTTGGTGCCCGCGGAGATGCCCGGCCTCATCCACACCTTCGAGGGCGGCTGTCAGGTGTTCCTCGATGCCGGGGTGGTTCCGGAGGAGGAAGGTGAGTGCGCCGACCTCCAGTTTGCCGTGTTCAAGTAGGGGTAGGCCACCGTTTCCAATTCAAGCGGGGGTCGTGCAGCCCCGGCCGCATTCCCCCGCGAGGAGGGAGCAGGTATCCCTGCGGGCGGCACGCCTCTTGCTTCTCCGGTGGGCACGGAGTGAATCGGCGCCCCGTAGGGGAGAGACCCCCCCGGGCGTCCATCCCGTTGACCGGAACGAGGTTGGAGATGCCGCTGCGCAAGCCTGTATCGCCAGACGTGCTCTCCCCGGAGCTCCGGGAGCCGAACGGCCGTGCCCGGCCGAATACGGGCCTCGGTGTTCCAGCGCATCGGAATGCCGAGGCTCGAATCGACCTGGGGCAGTTGGGGCGCAACATCGAGATCACCCGAACACGTCTGGTGGGCACGAAGCTCCTCTTCCCCGTGAAGGCCGACGAGTACGGGCACGGAAGCCGGGAGATCGCCCTTCGAGCTCAGGAGGCCGGGGTGGACGGCTTCGGAGTGGGCAACCTCTTCGAGGCCCGGCGTCTCCGGGAGGCGGGGGTCACCGCGCCGATCCTCATTCTCTCTCCTTCTCGCCCCGAGCTCGCCGACGAGCTGGTGGACACAGACGCGGCCGTGGCGATCTCCTGCCCGGAGATGGCCGGGGCGCTGGAGGGGGCCGCGGCGGCGGCCTCCAGGACCGTGCCGGTCCATGTCAAAGTGGACACCGGCCTGGGCCGGGACGGGCTTCCCGTCGAGGCGGCCTCCCACTTTGTGGAACACCTTCGGCGGAGCTGTCCTCACCTGGAGGTGGAGGGGATCTTCAGCCACTTGAGCGTCGCCTACAGCGAGGAAGAGGACGCCCGCGCCTACACTCGGCGTCAGATCGACAGCTTCAACGAGCTCTTGGCCATTCTGGACCGCCGGGGACTTCTGCCCCCCCTTCGCCACATCGCCAACTCCTCCGCCCTCGTCCAACATCGGGTGGCGGTGACCTCGGGCTACCTGAACATGGTTCGCCCGGGCATCCTGCTCTACGGCTATCCGGAGGTCCGGCGCCCATGGACCGACGAGATCCGGCCCATCCTGAGCCTCGTGACCTGGGTGGTCTCCCTGAAGGACGTCCCCCCGGGACGGTCCCTGGGATACGGGAGGGCCCACCGGACCCGGTCGTGGACCAAGATCGCCACCCTCCCGGTGGGCTATGCGGACGGGATCCCTCCCGGGATGGCCAGGGCGTGCACGGTGGTCGTGGGCGGGCACCGGGCCCCCATCATCGGCGGGGTCTCCATGGATCAGATGAGCGTGGAAGTGACGAAGGTCCCCGGGGTCCGGGTGGGGGACGAAGTGGAGGAGGAAGGAGAAGGCGTTGTCGGGAAGGGCCTGGCCCTCGACGTAGGGGTGCATGGAGGCGGCCCAGGCCATCCCCTCGGAGCCGTCGGGGTTCCGGAGGGTCTGGGGGGCGATGGAGACCCTGAGC
>SKSR01000325.1 GCA_007122885.1 Gemmatimonadota bacterium | reverse complement strand
GGCATTTGAGCGCCGCTGCATCCGCTCCAGCTGTGTTGCTCCTCCTCGACGTAGCGCTGCTATGCCTCGTCGTCGCGCCTTGCTGGAGCGGCGCTTCGACGCTCTCGGTGCTTCACGGGACCTCTGCGACACCACGCTAGCGGTAGGTCCTTCCCCGGTTTCCTTTCGCCGGTTGGGGCCCTTTCCTTCCACCTCGGACGCCCCTGCGCACCGTGCGGGGCCACCAGAAGAGGACCAAGCTCACCCCCCCCAGCACCATGGCCCACGAGAGGAGGGGCTCGGTCCCTGGGGCGGGCACGAGCAGTCGGCCCACTCCCGCCAGGAGGAGGAAGAGGGAGAGGCCGGCGAGCCCGGTGGTCGTCAGGTCCCGGATGAGGCCGCGGAGGGGTAGTGAGGGAGCCACACCGGCCTTGGCGGCGGTGTCTCGCCAGAGGCCCACGGGCCTGACCCGCCGGTAGAATGCCACCCGGACGTCCTCCCGGGTGGCCGGTGCGAAAAGGGCGGCGGCCACGGCCGCAACCGTTGAGACCAGCGACATGGTTCCGAGCCGAATCCACTCCTCGTCAGTGGTGAGGAGGAGGATCGGTGCCGTCACCAGGGATACGGCGATTGCCGCCAGCTCCGAGTAGAGGTTGATCTTCTCCCAGAGCCAGCGGAGAACGAGAACCGCTCCCATCCCGGCTCCGAAGAGGAGGGAGATGAACCACGCGGTCTGGATCGCCCCCAGGTGTACCGTGACGGCCAAGGCGATGGCAAGGATCACCAGGTTGGAAGACCGGGCCACAGCCACGAGCTCCCTGCGGCCGGGACTTCGCCGAAGCCAATGATCGCAAATCAGGCGTTGGTAGAGGTCCTTGGTCCAGTAGCTGGCCCCCCAGTTCAGGTGGGTGTCGATGGTGGAGGCCAACGCGGCCAACAGCCCGGTGAGCATGAGTCCTCGGATGCCCACCGGAAGTAGATCGTCGATCCCGGTCACGAAGAGGATCTCCCGTTCGGCGGCGAAGCCGTCCGCTGCCGCTTGGGCCGGATCGAAGGGGTAGAGGACCAGGAGCCCCACTGCCACCACGATCCATAGGAGGCTCCGGGCGAAGATCTGGAGCCAGGCGAAGACCACCCCGGCGGTCCGGGCGTCGTGGTGGGTCCGGCACGCCATGGAGCGTTGAGCCAGGTATCCTGTCCCGT
Source organism: Gemmatimonadota bacterium (assembly GCA_007122885.1). GTDB lineage: Bacteria > Gemmatimonadota > Gemmatimonadetes > Longimicrobiales > Gaopeijiaceae > SKSR01. The sequence continues at coordinate 2,722 of SKSR01000325.1, read as the reverse complement.
CCGAGTTCATCTGGAAGAGCCATTGGAGGGAGAGGATCACGAGGAACCCTCCCAAGATCTCCCCCCCGGGCGGGCTGAAGGCCAGGAGCTCCCTGGCCCCGGACTCGCCGTACAGCTCCGTCACCCGGCCACTGAGCTCCGGGAGGCCCCCTACCTCCCGGATGACGAACCAGGCGTACGCTCCCGTGCCGACCATCGCCAAGGTGAATTGCCCTACGTCCGTGGCCACCACCCCCCGGAGACCGCCGGTGAGGGAGTACAGGGCCGTGAAAGTCACGATGGCCACGATGCTTACGGCGTTGTTCGCCGAGGCTACCCCCGGATCCACGTCGGTGGCCCCCGAGTCGAGGGAGAGGTCGAGGGTGGTGACGAGCTGAAGAACGGGATCGTACAGGGGAGCGGGAAGCCAGAGGTGCCACGGGAGAAAGACTTCCGCGATCCGGAGAGCCGCCACCAACACCATGGCCAGGACCACGCAGTTGATGACGGTGCCATAGTAGACGGCCTTGAGGACCCGGAGGGCCAGGACGCCGCGGCCACTGTAGCGGATCTCGGTGAGCTCGGCGTCGGTGAGCACCCGGGCTCGGCGCCAGAGCCTGGAAAAGATGTAGGCCATGAGGAGGAACGCCAGGCCGTACACCCACAGCCTCCAAACCAGGAAGATGCCCCCTGTGGCTACGAGCCCGGTTACGAGAAGGGGCGTATCGGCGGCGAACTGGGTGGCCGCCATACTGGTGCCCGCTTGCCATCCCCGGACCGAGCGGCCGGCCAGGAAGTAGTCCTCCAAGCCCCTGGCAGCCTTCCTCCGGGCCCGGAGACCGAAGGCCACCGCGTAGACCACGAAGGCCAGGACGATGATCAAGTCCAGCATGGCCGTCCGGTTGGGTCGCTGCCCGGAGGTGTTTTCGTTTCCTCGAGCCGGGCCGGCGAAACAGGCCCTGCAGCTCTTCCCGGGGACGAGGCCCGGAGCGGCCGGGTCCTCCCGCCGTTGCAGCCCGATCCGAGCCCGCAGGCTGCCATCATCCCTTCGCTGGTTCCCCCACGAGGCTGCTCAGGGCGAAGCTCACCAGAGAGATGAGGATGCTCCCCCAGAGTGCCGTCCAGAATCCGGCTACCTCCAAGCTCGTGGTGAGGACGGCCGTGAGCATGAGCATGAACGCGTTGATGGCCAGGGTGAAGAGGCCCAGGGTCAGGATCAGGAGGGGAAGGGATAGGAGGAGAAAGACCGGCCGGATCAGGGCGTTCACCAGCCCGAAAACCAGCGCCACCAGGAGGACCTCCCAGAACTCGCCCGAGAGTTGGATCCCCCGTAGGGCCCAGGCCGCCACCCAGAGAGCCACCGCGTTTATGAAGAGTCGAAGAATGATTCGTGCGAGCACGGAGTTGCTCTCCGGTCTGGGGGTGAAGGCGCCTCCGGGGATGAAGACGCGGTCCTCCTGGGTTCGGCGCCGCAGTGGGTGAGAGGGCCCTTGCTCCGTACGCCTCCGACCCTTAGATAGAACATGGAAGGGTTGGGCGTGTCCAGGCGTCCGGAGGTCCGGCTCAAAGTGGTGGAACCTTCCGCGACGTTGTTCGTAGGTACCCTTACGGAGCCTCCCTGAACTCCAGGGTCGGGTTCCGATCGCCCCGCTCCGGTTCCCTGGAGCACTTTCGAGGGAGCGACTCGTGCTGAACCGGCTCTCGACAGCCGTTCTTGCCCTCCTTCTCTTCGCCGGCCCGGCGGTTTTGGGGGCCCAAGCCCCGGAGGGCGAAGACGAGGTCCGGGCGAACGTGCGGGTTCAGGGAACGGTGACGGATCGAGAGACGGGAGAAGCCCTGGAGGGGGTGAGCGTCCAGCTCCGGTCCGAGTCGTTGCCGCACGACCGGGACCGTATGACCAACGAGCGGGGCAACTTCGTCTTCCAGCCCGTTCCCCGGGGCGTCTACCATATCCGTGTGGTTCGGATCGGCTATCAGCCCATCGAGCACACGGTCCAGCTCCGGTCGGACAGCGAGCTCAGAGTGGAAGTCGAGCTCACCTCCGAGGCAGTGGCCCTGGAGCCCATTGTGGTAGAGAGCACCCGACGCACCTCGCTGGTCCGGACCGGTTTCTACAACCGGAAGGATCGCGGTTTCGGTCGCTTCGTCACCCGGGAGGATATCGAGGATTCCAACGCGTTCGAGGTGTCCGACCTGGTTCGACGGATGCCCGGGGTGAGCGTGGCCTCCAGCAACCGTCCCGGCTATCGCGGCGTGGTGACTATGCGTGGCGGTTGTCAGCCGCAGGTGTGGGTGGATGGCGCCCGGACGGTACAGCCCTTCGCCTTGGACGACTTCCTCACCGTCCACGATGTGGAGGCCATCGAGGTCTACAACTCGGCCGAAGCTCCGCCCCAGTACTCCACCGACGGATGCGGTGCGGTCCTCGTGTGGACTCGGAGGCCGGGCGCGGACAACGGGGAGCCCTTCACTTGGAGGCGACTCTTCGTGGCCGTGGGTTTTCTGGGCGCAGGCTTCCTCCTTACTCGCTAGTGTGGTGTCGCAGAAGTCCCGTGAAGCACCGAGAGCGTCGAAGCGCCGCTCCAGCGAGGCGCGACGACGGGGCATAGCAGCGCTACGTCGAGGAGGAGCAACACAGCTGCAGCGGATGCAGCGGCGCTCAAATGCCACGGGACTTCTGCGACACTACACTAGAAGGCCGTTGAAGAACCCCGCTTCACGGTGACGCTGGGATAGCGCACCG
>SKSR01000245.1 GCA_007122885.1 Gemmatimonadota bacterium | reverse complement strand
GGAGGTGTTGGGGGAGCGGTTTCGGATGGATGTGGCCGACAACCTCCAGGCGCGGAAGATCCATACCCAGATCGACCTGGTGAGGAAGATCTTTGTCGTGGTGGTCGTGGTGGTGGCCGGAGCTCTGGTGCTCATGAGCTTCGAACCGTTCCGGGTCATGGGAACCGGTCTGCTGGCTTCCGCGGGCCTGGCGGGCCTCATTCTGGGGCTGGCAGCCCAGAGCACTCTGGGAAACCTCCTGGCCGGCTTCCAGATTGCCCTCACGCAGCCGATCCGTCTGGACGACGTGGTGGTCGTGGAGGGAGAGTGGGGGCGGATCGAAGAGATCACCCTCACCTACGTGGTGGTTCGGATCTGGGACCTTCGCCGGCTCGTTCTGCCCATCAGCCACTTCATCGAGCGGCCGTTTCAGAATTGGACCCGGACTTCGGCCGCCGTCCTGGGAACCGTGTTTCTGCATGTGGACTACACCGTTCCGGTGGAGGAGGTGCGCCGGGAACTCCGCACTATCCTGGAGGGAAGCGACCTCTGGGATGGGAACGTCTGTGTGCTCCACGTGACGGAGGTCCGTGACCGTACTGTGGAGCTACGTGCGCTCATGAGCGCGGCGGACTCCGGTTCGGCATGGGGCCTTCGGTGTAAGGTCCGGGAGCGGCTCTTGGAATACATCCAGAGGGAGCACCCAGGCACCCTCCCCCGGCTTCGTGCCGAGCTGACCTCCGATTCGAGCCCACCCCACCCCTCCGCCGGGCAGATGGGCTGACTGCCGGCCAGATGGGCTGAAGGAGGGTGCAGGGTGCAGCGGAAAACGATCCCCTCCGCCAGGGGGGAACGGAGTCCGGAAAGCGCTGGTCTCCTCCTACGGATGACGCCTCAGGCCGTCTTCTCCTTGTCCGGGGCCGGAACCACGAGGACCGGGCCCTTCGAGTGACGGATGACGTGGCGGCTTGCGCTTCCCAGGACGAGTTCGGGTAGGAACCCATGCCCGTGGCTCCCCAGGACCGTTAGGGTGTCCAGGTCCGTCCCGGAGGCCTTCACGATCTCCGGGCCCGGCATTCCGACCCTGATCGTGGTCTCCACCTCCCGGGCTCCCACTTCCTGAAGCTCGTCCGCCAGCTCGCGCAGGCGGGCCCCCGCCGCCTCTTCACCCTCTGGATCTTTCGACGGAAGTGTATGAAGGAGGGTGAATGAGGGAACTCCGGCCTCCGCCAGAGCCCGGAGCCAGGGAAGTGCCCTGGCCGCCGTGTCCGAGAAGTCGGTGGGGTGGAGGACCCGGGTCGGGCGGCCCACGGTCCCGATCTCCAGGGACTCGGTCTCATCTCCGGGCTCGAGCCGGTAGATCAGAACCGGCCTGCGCGCTCTTCGCAGAACCTCCCAGGTCGTGCTCCCAACGAAGGCTTCCCGTATCGCAGAGCGACTGCGGGTTCCCATGAGGATCAGGGAGGGATCCAGCTTGCGCGCGTGAGCGATGACCTGGGCGGAAGGACTCCCCACGGCGATCTCCACCGTCACGGAAAGCCCACGGGCCCGGAGGTCCTCCGCTTGGTCCTCCAGCAACTGGGCCGCTCGCTCTTGGAGTGCCATGGATTCACGGCCCGATGGATCCAGGGGCTTCACGACATGGATCAAGATCAGCTCACGGGCCCCCAGCTCCTGAAGGCCTCCCGCTGCCTCGAGAAGGCCGGTGGTGGCGGGCGAAAGGTCCGCGGCGACGAGACATCGTTCGAACATTCATATCCTCCTCGAGTAGTCGGGCGCTCCGGTACGGCACTTCCCCGCGAGTGTTCCAACCCCCGCCAGTTCCGCTGGGGCTTCGGCTACTCCGCCTGCTCCGGTACTCCCACCCCCGTGAGCTTCCGACACACCTTCCACAGCGCCAGAGCACCTTGGCGGTCTCGGGCCGGCGGCGGAGGGACGGTCTCCTGCTTGCCCAGGAGGTATTGACCGACGGTCCCCTCCAGGTCCGGATCCACCACGGCGTGGAGAAGCTCGGCTCCCGCCGCCTCGGGGAGGGATTTCCGGCCCGGAGTCAACAGGGATCGGGCGAGAAGTCGGAGGTGAAGCGGGCAGTGACGAAGGTATCCGCTCCGGATCGTTCCGGGCGCCACGACCACCGTGCCCACGCCCTGCTCTCTGACGCGCCTCCCAAGCTCCCGGGCCAGGAGGATCTTGGCGAGCATGAGGTGTTGCGCGTGGGCGATGGGGTGAAAGGATCTTTCCCCTTGGAGGTTCCCCGTGTCCAGCCGCTTCGGACCTCCCAGCATGGGGACCCTCAGGGGGCGCCCCGTGACGAACACGACGCGGAGTGCGTCGGTGCGTTGAAGCTCCTCCATCAGCCTGATGGTGAGGAGGTAGGGGCCCAGAATCTCGGTTCCGAACATGACTTCCAGACCCGAGGGGCTCGTCTCTCGCTCTGGGAGGAGGACTCCCGCGCAGTGCAGGATCCCGTGGAGGGTGCCCTCCTCCTCAGCCACCCAGGCCGCGAATGCCTCGATCGACTCGGGGTTGGTCAGGTCAGCGTGGTGTGCCTGGACCTGGGGGCTTCCGGGCGTAGGAGCTATGGAAGCCCGGACCTGCGCCACGGACTCCGGGTCCCGGGCTAGCAGCAGGACCCGGCCACCTCCCCGCACCAAGGCTCGAGCCGCTGCGTGACCGAGGCCCGAGCCGGCCCCGGTGACCACGTATGTCCTCCCGGCCGGAGTGCCAGTGAGTCGAGGCCTCTCCACCGTCAAGGGCGCCGCCCATTTCATGCTGTCGCTCCTCGTGAGAGAGGGGCCCGCCCCAAGGATCGCCGGAGGGCCTTCCAGCCACCGTCCAACGTCAGGAGGCCGCCCGCCCCGGGGGTTCGATCAGGGTCCCGGATTCGCTTTCCAGCAGCGGGGACAGAGCGGGGCCCAGCATACGAAGCACCTGGGCGGGAAGGGAGCTGGTAAAGGTATACCGGGCCGACTCCTCCCCGGAGACGAAGGCCGTCACCGTACCGAAGAAGCGGTCTCCCGCCGTGAAGACGAAAGTGGCCGTCCGGTTCACAGGGCGCTCGTCCAGCAGGCGCCCCCCTGCGCCGAAGGTGCGGTACGTATGGTTCCCCGTTCCGGTCTTTCCGGTCACCGAAAGCTGAGTGCCGTCCTCGAGAACGAGCCCCTGGGCCAGCCGGCGCCCCGTTCCGTGCGTGACCACGAACTCCAAAGCGTCCCGGGCAGTCCGGGCCACCTCGGGTGAGAGGATTCGCTCTCCCTCTCCGTGGCCGATCCGAAGGTTCGTCTCGAAGGGGGTTCCCTCGGCGAATCGTAGCTCCTGGACTCGCCGCACCGGCTGGCGAACTCCCTCGTTGAGGAGGACTCCCACCAGCTGGGCCAGGGCGTCCGGGCGGTCCGCCGAGCTCCCGATGGCGGTGGCGAAGGAGGGGACGAGGGTTTCGAAGGGATAGCCCAACCGGGCCCAGGCCCGGTGGATGGCCTCGAAGGCGTCCTCTTCCAGGAGGATCCGGATCCTTTGGTTTTGTGCCGCCTGCCGGTGGCCCTGGAAGAGCCATCGATAGCTTTCCAGGCGCTCTTCCCCGCTGGCCTCCAGGATCTCGGTGAGGGTGGCTTCCGGGTCGGCCAACAGGTGCCGGGCCACTTGCAGCTCCAACGGGTGGATTCGCGCCAGGTATCCCAAGTCCTGGAGGTCCCACGGAGACGGGTCGGTACGGGAGTGGAGCTCCTGAGCTCCTTCGGGGGTGATGTTGCCCCCTTGCGGTCGCGACCGGAGAAAGGCATGGAGCTCGTCGGGCCCCGCCTCGGGCCGGACGGCCCGGAACGCCCAGGTGAGCCGAAGGGGAGAGACGTTCGTCCGGTTTTCCGCCAGCGTTTCCAGGATCCGCTCTCGGGTCCGCTCCTCGGGTTGGCGAGGATAGCGCCCGTAGAAGGTGCCCATGAAATGGCGCCCTTCCCGGTGGGCGAAGCGCTCCAGATAGTCCTGTCGGCGGGGGTCCCCCGGGTCCTCGGTAATGGACCAGCGGGTTTGCGGATCGGTGTGGATATGATGCCGGACCACGTCCCTCATGATCCGGATGAACGGCAGGTTCACCGAATGCGCGAATGCGTCCCTGACGGTGAAGGATCTCCCCCCGTGCTCCCGGTCGAAGTTCCGGAAGGTGTGGAGCCCGCCGCCGGTGAAGAACCGCTCGCCTGTGCCGGCCGAGTACCTCCGGTCCATGGCCGCGTCCAGGAAGGTCTCCAGGTTCGTTTCGGGTGCCCGGAGGAGGAAGTCCACCGTCCACCGGGCCAGCCCATGCTCGGGGTGGACCGTCGTTGCCCACAGCTCGTCAACGGAGAGAGGGGAGTAGGTCTCGTAGAGCTCTTCCATCACCTCCAAGTAATGGACGAGGGTCCGGAGCTTCGCGGTGGAGCCCAGGTCGAGCTTGGTCCCTCGGTTCAAGTTGAATGGGCCTTCGAAATTGTCCGCGTCCACCCTCAGGAGGTTGCCCTCCGGAGTCCGTTCGTAGATGGTCACGGCGTACTGGACCTTCTCCGGGTCCCCGTGGGAGAGGAGCCGGGCTCCGTGGAGCCCTTCCGAGACCACGAAGTCCCGGTCGTGTAGGCGGGTCAAGAACCGGCTCACCTCCTCCTGCGCTCGCCCGTCGAAGGTGGTGCCCACCGTGAGATCCAGACGGTCCAGTTCGTAGAGGTCCGAAAGCTCCAAGGTTCCCACCAGTGAGGCCCGGATCGAATTGGCCGCTTTCCGGTCCGTGAAGGTGGGTCGAGGACGCTCCGGGGCACGGCTCCGGAGCTGGGTTCGAGCCGCCAACGCTGCGTCCGCCAGGGCGGTTGGGATGACCCTCTCGGAGACCAACAGGGTCAGGTGGCCGTCCACGATTCGATTCAGGCTCGCCCGACCTTCCGGGTGGGCCAGGTACCAGGAGGGACGTCTCTGGGCCAGAAGGAGACTGAGTGCTTCACGGTACGCCTCTCCCTGCGCCGAAAGGTCCCCTTCTTCTTCGCCCACCAGGACATCGGGTCCGAGGAGCTGGTTCAGCTCCGAGATGTCCCTCCCATACCAGGCCCAGAGCCCGTCGGCGAGACCGATCACCTCCCCATGGCCCGCCACCGCCGCCAGGGGCACGGAGTTCAGGTAGTCGGTGGCGATCCGTCGCCGAGCGTCCATGCTTACCTCACCGTCGAGGTAAGTACGGACCGAAGCCGAGGCCATCTGGCGGAGCTTCTCCCGGGGGCTCTCGGTGAGCCCCTCCGGGGAGTGGCGGAACTTCTCCATCTGAGTGGCCAGAGTACTCGCTCCGGGTATGGACCGATCGGTGAGGGGCCGGAGAACGGCGAACTCCATGGAGGCCCGGGCGAGCCTCCTCCACTCCACCGCCGGGTTCCGGTGAGGGTAACGACTGTCCAAAAGGCTCCGGTTCTCGATGAAGAGCAAGGTCTCGACGACCACCGGAGGAATGTCGTGGAAGTGGTCGAAGGTCCGCTCCGGGTGAGTACTCCGGAAGAGGACTTCACCGTCCCGGTCCAGGACCTCCAATCCGGCCTGCACCTTCTCCCTGTACATGGGGAAGAGGCCCAGCGTGGACAGGCGGCGGAACACCGGTGAGACGGTGGCCTGGCTCTCCACCTGGTAGCCGTGGGCCTTCAGGACCTCCGTCCACTCGGGGATCCGGGTGTAGCCGAGCCGTTCATTGTACGGGCCGGCCGCGGGGAAGACGGCGGTCCCCTCCGATCCGGGTTCCACCTGGTAGGTCACGTCCGGAGCCAGATGAGTACCCAGTAAGTATGCCTGGAGCCGGGAGGTGGCGGCCTCGAAGGTCACGGCGACGATCACCCCCGTGACCAGGAGGGTAGCCACGGTGGTCTTCAGGTCGGGGGCCAAGGGGTTCACCTGCGCTCGGGCGTGCCGGAGGCGCTGCCCCAGCGTTGCCTTGGGCCTTCGCCAAACCCGGTCCACCCAGGCTCGAATCCTGTCGGATGTGAAGGGGGCGGGAAATGGACTTCGCCCCAGGGCGGTAAACCGCCGGAGAAATCGTTCCATGGCCCAAAGCCGGAGAAGAGGGTGCCGACCGGGATCAGAGGACCACCGGCTGATTCCCTGATACACCGTCCATACTCGCCGGGTGCCCGGGTTTGGCCGGGATGTGGCGGGGGCTGGTCCGGAAGGTCCCCGGGCCCCATTCTCTACTTCAGAACAGCGTTCGACGGACGAGCCAAGCGTTATTCAATCCAGAGGAGGTTCCGCCGTGTTCAGAAGGATCCTGGTTCCGCTGGACGGGTCACGGTTCTCCGAGCACGCCATCCCAAGAGCGGCCCAAATCGCCTCGGTCGGAGGCGGCTCTCTCCACCTGGTGACGGTGGCGCTCCCGGAAACTTCCGCCGGACCCAGGACCTCGCCCCCCTCGGCGGCGGACCGGGACGAGGCGGCACGGGCCGCGGAGCGTTACCTCCAAGAGGTGGAAGAACGGATTCGGGCTTCCAAGGGGTCCGTGGAGGTAACCCGGAAGGTCATCCCCGCCGGAAACGTGATCCGCTCCCTCATCCGGGAGGTGGACGAGGAGGGGAGCGATCTCATCGCCATGACGACCCATGGCCGCGGGGCTTGGGCCCGGGCGTGGCTGGGAAGCGTGGCCGACGGGGTCCTGAGGCAGGCCCACAAGCCGGTTCTCCTGATCCGGCCTCCAGAATCCGGGGAGGAGGAGGTCGACCCGGGTCCGGCCTTTCCCATGGACCTACCTCCGTTCCGCCGGATCCTCGTTCCCTTGGACGGCTCTAGGGCCGGGCGGGCCGCGCTGGCTCCGGCCCGGGACCTGGCGGGAGCGAAGGGGGCTCGCCTCACGCTCTTCCAGGCGGTCCCCCCGCCCACGGCCGGGGCGTACCCTTACATGACTCTGCCGGCCCGGGAGGAGGACCTACCCGAAAACCTCCTGGCCGAAGCCCGGGCGGAGCTGGAGAAGGTGGCCGTGGGTCTTCGGGACCGAGGACTTTCCGTGGACGTTCGGGTGGATGTGCACAATCAGCCTGGGCTGGCGATTCTCCGACATTTGGAGAAGGAAGGGGCGGATCTGGTAGCCATGAGCACCCGCGGTCGGGGGGGAGTGGCTCGGCTGATCCTCGGGAGCGTGGCGGATAAGGTGATCCGGGGCTCTCCCGTTCCCGTGCTGGTGTACCGTCCTGAAGTCGAGGATTGACCGGCCGAGCACTTCGCCGCCGACAGAGCCCCCGGGCTCCGTCGGCCGTGGCTCGAGAGCCGCATCACTGAACGAGTGAGAGGGGTGGTCTCCCCGTTCCCCGTGTGAACGCTACCAAGGAGCGGTACTGAAGATGCTGGAGGTTCGGGCTCCCCAGGAGCTTCCCTACCGATACCGTAGTATTGAAAACACGTGGATCCCGACGCGGGACGGTACCCGGCTGGCAGCTCGCATCTGGCTGCCGGAGCTGGCCGACGAGCAGCCGGTCCCGGCCGTCCTGGAGTACATCCCGTATCGAAAACGGGACATCAAACGGACCCGGGACGAGCGGATCCATGGCTACTTCGCCGGGCACGGCTACGCCTCCGTACGGGTGGATCTGAGGGGCAGCGGGGACTCGGAGGGAGTTCTCAGGGACGAGTACCTGGAGACCGAGCTTACGGACGGCGAGGACATCCTGGCGTGGCTGGCGTCCCAGGTCTGGTGCGACGGTAGCGTAGGGATGATCGGCATTTCGTGGGGGGGGTTCAATGGCCTCCAGATCGCCGCTCGACGTCCTCCCGCCCTTAAGGCCGTCATCAGCCTCTCCTCCAGCGACGACCGGTACGCGAACGATATCCACTACATGGGAGGGTGTCTGCTGAACGACAACCTCTCGTGGGCCTCCACCATGTTCGCCTACAACTCCATGCCTCCGGACCCGGAGATCGTGGGGGACCAGTGGAGGGATCTCTGGCACCAGCGGCTGGAGGGGAGCGGGCTCTGGCTCCACAAGTGGCTGGAGCATCAGGTGCGGGACGAGTACTGGAGGCATGCCTCCGTGGGGGAGGACTATTCGGCGATCCAGTGTCCGGTCCTGGCCGTTTCGGGGTGGGCCGACGGGTATACGGACCCGGTCTTCCGACTCGTGGAAAACCTGGGTGCCCCGTGTCAGGGACTCATCGGCCCTTGGAGCCACGTCTACCCGCACGTGGCGAGCCCAGGGCCTCAGATCGGCTTCCTCCAGGAGTGCGTCCGCTGGTGGGACCAGTGGCTGAAGGGAGAGGAGACCGGGGTCACCCAGGAGCCCAAGCTCCGGGTCTGGATGCAGCACAGCGTCAAGCCTCAGACCGACTATCGGGTCCGGCCCGGTCGATGGGTGGCCGAGCCCGAGTGGCCGTCTCCGAACATCGGTCAGAAACGTTTCCAACTTGCTCCCGGCCGAATCCTCTTCGGAGACGACGCCCCCCACCGGGAGGACCCGGTGACGATCCAGTCGCCTCTGAGCGTGGGGCTCTTCGCCGGCAAGTGGTACTCCTCCGTGGGGGCCCCCGATTTCCCGTACGACCAGCGGGAGGAGGATGGCGGATCCCTGGTCTTCGAAAGCCCTCCCCTGGAGGAGGAGATGGAGATCCTGGGCCAGCCCGTGCTGGAAGTGACGCTCTCCGCGGACCAGCCGGTGGCCATGGTTGCTGTCCGGCTCTCGGACATGGCGCCGGACGACAAGTGTACCCGGGTGACGTTCGGCCTCTTCAATCTGTGTCACCGGAACGGACATGATCGGCCGGAGCATCTCACGCCCGGCGAGCCCTTCCAGGTCCGAATTCCGCTCAACCACATCGCCCAGTCGTTCCCGGCCGGCCACCGGATCCGCCTGGGGTTGTCCACCTCCTACTGGCCGTTGGCGTGGCCTCCTCCCCGACCGGTGCGTCTCACCGTTCACCCTGTGGACAGCGCACTCCTCCTCCCGGTTCGCCCCCGGAGGGACGACGACGACCGGGCCCTTCGGCCCTTCGGGGTTCCCGAAGGCGCCGAGCCCTCCCATCGCACGATCGTGAAAGGGCCACAGTACGATTGGCGGATCATCCGGAATCTGGGTCCGGAGGAGTCGACTCTCCACGTGGTGAACGACGACGGGATCTACCGGCTCGAGATGGGCTTGGAGGTGGAAAAGCGCAGGGAGGAGTGGTACCGCTTCCGGGGGTATGATTTCGGTTCCCTGGAGGGAGAGGTCCACGGAGTCCGGGGACTCTCGCGTCCAGGGTGGTCCGTACGAACCGAGACTCGGACCGTTCTTTCGTCCACCGCACGGGAGTTCAAGATCCACGCCACCCTGGATGCCTTCGAGGGGGGGCGGCGGATCTTCACCCGGATTTGGAATGAATCGGTGGATCGCCGCTTCCTCTGAGCGAGTGAGCGGGACCATCCACAGGGCTTCGAGCGGTGGGGAAGGAGCCTTTCGGTCGGGACCGCCGGGTCCTTCCGAGGAGCCGGACCGAAGTACCAATGCCCGGGGTGGTGTCCCACCGAGCCGGGGGGGGCCGCCGGACTGGTTGGTGTTGACCTTTCCTGAACCCACCCGGGAGCGGCTCCACCTGGCCGCCCACACCCTCCGGGATCTGGGGGCTCGCCACGTGGCCATAGGGGACGGAAGGCTGTGGGCCTACTTCACGCCGGATCATTCCGACCCGGAGGAGCTTCTTCAGAGTGCCGGGGGCCTTCTTCGGGCGTGCGGAGTCCCGAGCCCGGTCACGGCAGGGACGTGGGATCGCTCGTTCCGGAGCCCCAGGGGCGGCGCAACCCGGCTGTATTCCGAGGTGACTCAGCCCTCTCTTCTCCGAGTTAGTGAACGGTTTACGGTGATGCCGGTGGTGGACCGGGGCGCGGAAGAGGGTTCGGAGGTGGAGGATGGCGGATCGAGGAACGAGGGGGGGAATGAGGACGAGGTGGTCCTCCGGATCGGTGCGGGTCTCAGCTTCGGAGATGGAAGCCACCCTACGACCCGCGGCTGTCTGAAGCTCCTGGAGCCCCTCCCCCTGGAAGGTGAGCGAATTCTCGACGTGGGATCCGGGACCGGCGTTCTTTCCGTGGCCGCCGCTCGATTGGGCGCCCGGGTGGTGGAAGCCGTGGACCTGGATCCCTACGCCGTCCGCAGCACTGGGGAGAATGCCCGGCTGAACGGGGTGGAGGACCGGGTGCGGTGTCGCCGGTTGAAGATGGAAGCCCGACACCTCTCCCCCCTCCGACGGCCCCTGGGCCGCTTCGGGGGAATCGTGGCGAACCTGGAGTTGGAAGTGCTCCGACGGCTTGTCCCCGGTTTTCCGGCGGCATTGAAGGGGAGTGGGTGGGTAATTCTCTCCGGTGTTCCGGGGGTGGAGGTCGACGACATTCGGTCCGAGGTGCGAAGGGTCGGGCTCACCCGGATGGAAGAACGAGAGGACGAAGGGTGGTGGAGCGCTCGCTTCACCCGGGGTGCGTGACGGGGTCCCCCACCGTCCCGGAGGTCAAGGACGACAGCGGTAGACCCGGGCCGGGGGTATGTTCCGGGACTCGAATTCGGAGTCGACCCGCCCGAACGCCTTTTGCAGGGGCTTCTTGATCGTAGGAGAAAACTGGTAGACCAGAAACGTACCGTTCGGTGCGAGCATTTCCCGGGTGTTTTGCAGGATGGCGTCGCGCTCATCCGGGGGCATGAGGCTGAAGGGGATCCCGGAGAGCACGTAATCCGCAGGCCCGGCTCCCCGCTCCTCCAGGACCCGCGCCGCCGCCCCCGCCGAGTCATGGACGACTTCGAGGCGTGGGTCGGGGATCTCGTCCTGAAGGTGGCGTACGAAGTCGTCCTGCGTTTCGAAGGCCAGGAGCTTGGCGTCCGGTGTCATGCGCTTCAGGAGCTCCCCGGTGAAGGTGCCGACCCCAGGGCCGTACTCTACCACCACCCGGGCCTGAGACCAATCCACTTCCCGGAGTGCGCGCCGCACGAGAAAGCGTGAGCTGGGAATGACGGAGCCCAGCATGGCGGGCTCCTTGAAGAAGGTCAGCCCGAAGACCAGAAGGTCCCGGGCCCGGTTGAGCTTCGGTCCTCCGTTTCCTCTGCGGTGGTGTGGATCGGCTTTCATGGGCGGCCCCGGTTCAGGTCTGAGACGCTTCCGTGAACCCCGGGGCCCGGCGGGCGTTCCGTCCGCCCCGTCAATCGCTGAGATCGGCCCCTCATACTCCCGACTCCACGATTTCCCGGGCTCGACTCCAAACTTCGTCGAAGGATTCCCGGGTGAGTCGTCCGGTGAAGGTGTTCTGCTGGCTAGGGTGGAACGAAGCGAGAAGGCGGGGGCCGCCGTCCAGCGCCACCTCCGCCCCGTGCCCGAACCGAGGCTTGGGGGAGGGTACCGGAAGGCTCCGCTGCCTCAGTACCCGGAGGGTGTGGTCCCACGCGTAGCCCCCAAGTGCCACGATGCACCGGAGGTGCGGAAGGAAGTGGTCGATCTCCCGCTCCAGGAAGGGACGGCACCGATCCCGTTCTTCGGGCCGGGGCCGATTCTCCGGTGGGGCGCACCGGACCGCGGCGGTGAGGAACGCATCCACCAGCTTCAAGCCGTCCCTCCGGTAGCTCGATTCCGGTTGATTGGCGAAGCCCGCGCGGTGGAGAGCTCCGAAAAGCCAGTCGCCGGAACGGTCGCCGGTGAACATGCGACCCGTCCGGTTCGCTCCGTGGGCGGCCGGAGCCAGGCCCACGATGAGGAGCCGTCCGGCCGGGTCACCGAAGCCGGGAACCGGCCGGCCCCAGTAATCCTCGTTCCGATAGGCTGCCCGTTTCTCCCGGGCCACCCGCTCTCTCCACTCCACCAGCCGCGGGCACGCACGGCAACGTATCGTCTCTTCCCGAATCTCACGCAGGCTATCGACCATGGCACCGGATACCGACGCCGAAGCCACGAGTTCCCCCTTGAATTAGCGGGGCTTATCTGGTGCGGAGTTGACATAACTAAATTTCACGCTATCGTAGAATGTATGTCTCTCGACGCGATCAAGGTCTTCTGCGACGTAGCTCAGCAACGGAGCTTCTCGGAGGGGGCCAAGCTCAATGGAATCACCCAGTCCGCCGCCTCGCAAAGGGTTAGAAGCCTGGAGGAGGAGCTGGGGATCCAGCTTCTCGACCGGTCCACGCGGCCTTGCCGTCTGACCGCCGAAGGGCGGATCTACTTCCGCGGATGCAGAGACATATTGGACCAGTACGCCCGCCTGAAGTTGGAGGTGGAGGGAAAGGCCCGTCCCCTTAGGGGACGGGTGGAGCTGGTAGCCATCTACTCCGCGGACGTAGCGCACTTGGAGCGAGTGCGCGAGGAGTTCGAGGACGATCACCCGGGTTCGCAGGTTCAGATCCACTATCGGCAGCCCGATGGAGTCCACGACTGGGTTCGAGGGGAACACTGCGATTTCGGCATCCTTTCCTACCCCGAACGCTGGCCCGACCTGGCGGCGATTCCGCTTCGTGAGGAGCGGATGGTGGCGGTCTTTCGGCCACAGCACCGATTCGCGGCCCGTTCCAGGGTGACCCCCGCCGATCTGGAAGGGGAACGGCTCATCGGTTTCGACGACGAGCTCCCCATCGCCAAAGAGATCGCCCTGTACCTTCGGTCCCACGGCGTCCAGCCGGAGCTGGCCGCCTACTTCGACAATGTGGACACAGTGAAGGCGGCTCTGGCCGATGCGGACACCGGGGCCGTGGCCCTTCTTCCCGAGCGGACCGTCCGACCCGAGGTAGAGCGGGGGATCCTGAGCACCACCCCCCTTCGCCCTGGTTTCGTCCGCCCGCTGGCCCTGGTGCATCGGAGGGATCGAGAGTTTCCCCCCGTGGTTCAGTCGTTCTTCGACCGGCTGGTTCGTTCGGAGGGAGTGGAAGGAGAGGGTCGTCGCCGGCGTACGGCGGTGTAGCGACTCCATATCATTGCAATGGGCCCGGTAGCGGCCTCCCTCCATCCGAGGAGGGGGGGCGTCGGGATCCTCGCGCGCTTATTCGCCGTTGTGGCCGGAGCCGGTGTCCGGACAGCGTCGAAGTAGGACATATAATTCGGCTCGGTAAGGAGGATATTCATGGCCCGGTTCGGTTACCCGCAAGCACAAGGCCTCTACGACCCCGCCCACGAACGGGACAACTGCGGGATCGGGCTGGTGGCCCACACGAAGGGCCGGGCCTCGCACGAAATCGTAGCCGATGGGCTGTCGATTCTGGAACGGATGGCCCACCGGGCGGCTCGGGGGTGTGATGACCGAACCGGCGACGGAGCGGGGATCATGGTGGCGATCCCCCACAGCTTCTTCCAGGTGGTGGTTCCTCGGGAGGTGGGGGTGGACCTTCCGCAACCTGGTAGATACGGAGTCGGAAACATCTTCCTCCCGCGAAGGAAGGACGAGCGGGAAGAGTGCCGTCGGGTTCTGGAAGGGTTCATCGCCGAGCAGGGCCAGACGGTTCTCGGCTGGCGCGACGTGCCCACGGACAATCGAAGCATCGGACGGGACGCCAGGGAGTCGGAGCCCGTGGTCCGCCAAGTCTTCGTCCGAGC
This sequence comes from Gemmatimonadota bacterium, assembly GCA_007122885.1. Lineage (GTDB taxonomy): Bacteria > Gemmatimonadota > Gemmatimonadetes > Longimicrobiales > Gaopeijiaceae > SKSR01. The sequence goes on along the minus strand of SKSR01000245.1, from coordinate 341 downwards.
CGATGACGATCTGGATCAAGAGGCCTTCGAGCGCCAGCTCCTCCTGATCCGCAAGCAGGCGTATCATGCCATCCGGGAGATGGATCTGGAGGAGGTGGACGCCTACTACGTGTGCAGCCTCTCGAGCCGTACCTTGGTCTACAAGGGCCAGCTCACCCCCGAGCAGCTTTCCGAATACTACCCCGACCTGCGGAACTCGGACTTCCGGAGCCACGTGGCGCTGGTCCACGCCCGGTTCAGCACGAATACCTTCCCGAGCTGGTCCCGGGCCCAGCCCATGCGGTTCATGAGCCACAACGGGGAAATCAACACCCTGCGCGGGAATGTGAACCGGATGCGGG
>SKSR01000027.1 GCA_007122885.1 Gemmatimonadota bacterium | reverse complement strand
GGAGAGGAAATCTTCGGACATTGGGTCTCTCAATCGGGAGTGTGGCGGTGAGCGGTTGGACCGAGAAGCTTCGGAACCTCCTTCGGGAGGTGGATACCCAGGAGGTGGACCAGCAACCCCGTCGCCGCATCGTGAACTACCTGTCGGAGGTGGTGATTCCCGCCTTCGAGGAGGTGGCCGGGGAGCTCCAGGACCTGGGCCGGGACGTGGAGGTGGAACACGGCCACCGTAGGGCGTCCATCCGCGTGGTCCGGGAGGGAAACGAGGAGTTCTACTACGAAGTCCGGGTTCGGCCCTACCGGGAGCGGGAGTTCGCCTTTCCCGTCATCAGCCTACGGGACGGGGAAGGCAAGACGTACAGGGCCGAGGCCTTCCTCCGGGATCAGCCCCTGAAGAAGGATCTGACGGATTTCACCAGGGAAGAACTCATCGAAGACTTCCTCCGGGAGTACGAGCGCCATCTGAAATGGCATTTGTAGGGGGAACTCCACTCGTCTACGGTGCTCCATTTTCCACCGGGATGTGGTGAAAGTGAGGTGGGCCGTCCGTCCACGGCGGTTTGGAGTCCTTCCTGAACGACCGCCCGCTCGGGTCCGCCGGACCATCGTCGCCCCTACCGATTCAGTGCCTTCCGGATGAATGCCAGCATCCGGTCCACAGAATCCAGATTATCGGCGGAGATCTCGCCCGGCTCCAGTCGCAAGCCTACTTCTGCCTCCAGTCGCACCAGAAGATCCACCAGGGCGAGGGAATCGATGATTCCCGAGCTGATGAGAGGGGTCGAATCGTCGATTTCGTCCAGATCGACGCCGAGTTCCTCCAGCATGGTGTAGAGCTGGGCCTTTTCCACTTTTCGCTTCCGATAGAAGTTCCATGCGGCCAGGGTTCAGAGCGGGATGTTGGGTCGCTGGACCGCCTCGCCGTTGCCGTGGGAGTTCGGGCCAGCGAGGGTCGTCAGAGCCTCTATGAGTTCCCGGCGGGTGTCGGAGGGGTGGATGACCCGGTCCACGGCCCCTGCTTCGGCGGCCACGTGAACCTGATCCAAGGCCCGGTAGTGGGCTTTCACCTCCTCCATCTCTTCCTCCGAAGGCTCCCCGAAAGTACGGTGGGAGACCACTTGAAGAGCGGCTTCGGCCCCCATCGGTTGGATCCGAGCGAACGGGTAGGCCAGCTTGATCTGTCCTGCCGCGGCCAAAACGTTTCCACCTCCGTACGACTTCCGGAGGATCAGGGTCACGACCGGGCTGGGGCAGTTGGCGTACGCCGAGATGAGCTTGGCTCCATGGAGGAGCAGTCCCTCCTGTTCCTCTTTGACCCCGGGGCGGAAGCCTGGAACGTCGGCCAACGTCACCACAGGGAGTCCATACGCACCGCACATTTGTACCAGCCGGGCTCCCTTCCTGGAGGAGTCGGAATCCAGGGAGCCGGCGTAGGAGAGGGGCTGGCTCGCCACGATGCCGACCGGCCGACGGGCCAGTTCCGCTAGTCCTACGACGAGGCCCGTACCGTACGCCTCCTGCAGCTCCAGAAAGGTTCCTTGGTCGAACACAGTCCCGATGATCCGTCGGATGTCATAGCCTTTCCGCGGTGAATCGGGGAGAATCTCCAGGATTTCGTCGGTGGGTCGGTCTGCGGAGTGCTCGGGATCGGAGGCCTGTGGTTCGCCAGGCACGGAAGACGACGGGGAAAGGTAGCCCACAGCCTTTCGGGCCGCCTCCAGGCACGCTTCCTCACTGTCCAGATTCACGTGTACAAGACCCGTTTCACCTGCGTGCATCGCCACACCCCCCAGGTCTCGGAGCGTGGGACTTTGGCCGGTGACGACCTGGGTCACCTTCGCACCCGTTACGAAGAGGTAGCCGTGGGTCTCGTGGGCCACCACCAGGTCGGAGAGCGCGGCGGTGTAGGCTGTCGCCCCTCCGCAGAAGCCCAGGACGACGGTGATGTGGGGAACCCTTCCGGAGAGGCGGGCAACCTGGGTGAGGAGTTCGGCCACCGTGGGAACCACGTCGGACCCGGCGCTTACTCGAGCCCCGTCGCTATCCAGCAGGCCCACGACAGGGAGCTGCCGTTCCTCGGCTAGCCGGAGCGCACGAAGGACCTTCTGGGCACCGGCCAGTCCGACGGAGCCCCGGTAGACGGTTGGATCGTGGGCGTAGATCACCACCCTTCGGCCATCGATCCGGCCGGTACCGGTTACGACTCCATCCCCCCAAACCTGGTCGTCCCCTGGAGCTACCCCGCGAGGCCGGGAGAAGAATCGACCGAGTTCGGTGAAGGAACCGTGGTCGCAGAGGCGGGCCACACGCTCGCGAACAAGCAGCTTGCCCAGGCGCTTCTGGCGGCGTTGAATGCCGGGACCTCCCGCCCTGGCGCTTTCCTCTTCGAGTTCCTTCAGCCGGGCCAGGTCCGGATGCTCACCTTCCATCGGTCCGTTGGGCCTCCAACCGAGACTCCACGAAGCTCACCAGATCCGAGAACGTATCGAGATTTCGGTAGCTTTCCAGATCTTCCTCGAAACCGAACTCCTTGTGGATCAGGAGAAGGAAGTCCACGGTGTCCATGCTGTCCAGGCCGAGTGCCCGGGAGAGGGTCGCGTCCCCGGTGATCCGTTCGGGCTGAATCTGGAAGTCCTCGATCAGGATTCTCCTCAGGACTGCTTTCACTTCCTCCCGCCTCACGAATTCCTCCTTTATGGAACCTTGATGAGAGCCGCACCGACGGAGTACCCCCCTCCGGCCACCAGGAGGAGGATGTTCGCGCCCGGTCCCGCTCGTTCCGTCTCCAGCGCTACGTCCAAGGCTATGGCTGCCGAGGCGCTGGAGGTGTTGCCGTACTCCGCCGCCACGTTCATGAACCGCGTAAGGGGAAGGCGCATGAACCGGGCGAGCCGCTCGGTGAACCGGGCGTTCGCTTGATGAGGGACGATGAGATCCACGTCCTCCAGGGTCATGGAGAGAGCTTCAAGGAGGGTTTCGGCTACGGAGGCCAGGTGCTGGACCGCCAGCACCATCACCTCCACCCCGTTCTCCATCCGAATGGTGTGCCGTGAGTTGGACACGGTGGAAAGGCTCGCCGGCTCTCGACTCCCGCCTGCCGGTACGTAGACGGAGCGCCCGCCCCGGCCGTCGGTGGAGGTGTAAGTGCCCAAGAGCCCTTGACCCGGTGGCCCCGGGCTCATCAGGGTCCCTGCCGCCCCATCCCCGAAGAGGGCGCAGGTGGACCGGTCCTCCAGGTTCAAGAAGCGCGAGCGCACCTCGGAGGCCAGAACCAGAACCCTCGTTTCCCCCGTTAATACGGATCGTGCCCCCAGGTCCAATCCGAACACGAAGCCGCTGCAGGCGCTCACCAGGTCCATGGATGGGCAGGGAGGGACTCCGAGTCCGGCTTGAACGAAGCAAGCCGCCCCCGGGGAGATGTGGTCGGGGGAGTTGGTGCTGAGAAGAATCCGGTCGAGCTCCTCCACCGCCGCTCGATCGAGGATGAGCCGGCCGGCGGCCACGGCCATATCGGAGGTGGCTTCATCATCGGCAACCCAACGACGCTCCTGCACCCCCGTACGGTGGAGAATCTCGTCCTCGGTGAGAGGACAACCGAGGTGCTGGGACAAGTCCGCGGCGGTTACCCGGCGCTCGGGCACGTACGAGCCCGTGGGGCCCACGTGGACACCCTTGTGTTCCGGAACTATCAGGAGGCCCATGGCCGGCCCTCCGTCTGGACCGCCTGCTTGGCGGCGGCCCGTCGCTTCTTCCCACTCGTGGTTTTCGGCAGCATTCGGCTGGGGACGAGCCATACTCGGGCCGGGCGAAGGCCCAGGGCCGCCACCACAGCCGACTCGATTTCGGCCAGAACCTCCGACTCGGCTCGACCTCGGGCAGGTGTGGCGACCACCCCGAGCTCCTCGGACGAATCACCGTCCGACTCGAGGCCGAAGGCGAAGGCTGTCCCGTCC
>SKSR01000080.1 GCA_007122885.1 Gemmatimonadota bacterium | reverse complement strand
GGTCCGGAAGGGGGGCGGATGACATCGGGAGGTGACGCCATGCAGACGATCAAGGCGACGACGGTGGTAGCCGTGCGGCGGGGAGGAAAGGTGGCCATGGGGGCGGACGGCCAGGTGTCCATGGGGGACACGGTGGTCAAGTCCACGGCCTCCAAGGTCCGCACCTTGAAGGAGGGTTCCATCCTGGCTGGATTTGCCGGTGGGGTTGCCGACGCCTTCACCCTCTTCGAGAAGTTGGAGGAGAAGCTGGAGCGACACCCGGCCAATCTGACCCGGGCCTGCGTGGAGCTGGCCAAAGAGTGGCGGACGGACCGGTACCTTCGTCGTTTGGACGCCCTTCTCACTGTGGCTGACCGGGAAGGCCTCTTCATCGTGGGAGGCGACGGCAACGTCCTGGAGCCGGACGATGAAGTGGCCGCCATAGGCTCGGGGGGGCCCTACGCGCTGGCGGCGGCTCGGGCCCTCAAGGAACACACGGATCTTCCGGCCGTGGATGTGGCGCGACGTTCCCTGGAGATCGCCGCCGGCATATGCGTGTATACCAACGACCGAATCACGGTTTTGGAGCTGGAGTGACGAGAAACTCATGACCGAGACGGACCAGCCGTCCACAGGTCCCGAGGCCGGGAAGGGGGACGCTCAGAGCGCCCCCTGGCTCGAGGAGCTCACGCCCCGGGAGATCGTGGCCGAACTCGACAAATACATCATCGGGCAGGACGACGCGAAGAAGGCGGTGGCCATCGCCCTTCGCAACCGTTGGCGGCGTCAAAAGGTGACGGACGACCTCCGGGACGAGATCCTGCCCAGCAACCTCATTCTGATCGGCCCAACGGGGGTGGGGAAGACCGAGGTGGCCCGGAGGCTTGCCCGGTTGGCTGGTGCCCCCTTCGTGAAGGTGGAGGCGTCCAAGTTCACCGAGGTGGGTTACGTGGGCAGGGACGTGGAGTCCATGGTCCGGGACCTGGTGGACACGGCGGTGAACATGGTTCGCCACGAGCGGGAGGAAGAGGTACAGGGGAAAGCCCAGGAGCGAGCGGAGGAACGGATCCTGGATCTGCTCCTTCCGGAACCGGCTCCCCGGGGGAAGAAGGGGGGCGTCCGGGTGGAGACGGCCCGGAGACAGGTGTCGAACCCCGAAGTGCCGGAAGGAGAGGGGCCGGGGGTCTTCGTGGCGGGTCCTGGTGGGGTGTCCGGTCCGGGAGCCACCGGAACCGAATCGGAGGGAGCGGAAGAACCGGATCTGGAGGAGCGCCGCCGGCGGACCCGGGAAAAGCTTCGGAGCCTTCTCCGGGACGGGAAGCTCGAGGATCGTCCGGTGGAGGTGGAGGTCCAGCAGACTCCCTCATTGGACGGTATGATGATGCCCATGGGGGGGATGGAGGGGATGGATCACAACCTCATGGAAATGCTCCAGGACATGCTCCCGAAGAAAACGAAGCGGCGGAGCGTTCAGGTGGCCGAAGCCCGGAGGATTCTCATCCAGGACGAGCTGGATCGCCTGGTGGACATGGACGAGGTGGTGAGCGAGGCTCTGGAACGCGCCGAGGAGATGGGGATCATCTTCCTGGACGAGTTGGACAAGGTGGCGGGGGATCGGGGTGGTCAGGGCCCCGACGTGAGTCGGGAAGGCGTGCAGCAGGATCTTCTTCCCATCGTGGAAGGCTCCAACGTCCAGACGAAACACGGACTCATTCGGACGGACCACATCCTTTTCATTGCCGCCGGAGCCTTCCACGTGGCCAAGCCATCGGATCTCATTCCGGAGCTCCAGGGCCGCTTCCCCATTCGCGTGGAGCTCAAGAGTCTGGACCAGAATGACTTCGTCCGGATCCTCACCGAACCCCGGAACGCCCTTCCAACCCAGTACGGCGCCCTGGTTCGAACCGAGGGGAGAGAGCTCCGGTTCACGGAAGACGGAATCCACGAGGTGGCCCGGGTGGCCACCCTCCTGAACGAGCGCATGGAGAACATCGGGGCCCGTCGCCTCCAGACGGTGATGACGAACCTCCTGGAGGATGTCCTTTTCGAGCTTCCGGAGGGCGAGGGTGGCACGGTGGTCGTGGATCGGGAGTTCGTAAGCCATCAGCTCACGACGGTTGTGGAGGACGAGGATCTCAGGCGCTACATCCTTTGAGCCTTCGTCCAAAGGGCTTTCGTCCGAACGGAAGCCGTCAACGAACCCGAAGCGTCAGACCTACGCCAGGGAGGGCCGGTTGACCGAAGCCGAACAGCTGGAGAAAACTCCTCTCCACTCGGAGCATGCGGCACTGGATGGGAAGATGGTTCCCTTCGCCGGCTATTCGATGCCCGTGCACTATCCGCCCGGCATCCAGGCCGAGCACAGAGCCGTCCGGGAGCGGGCCGGGCTGTTCGATGTGAGTCACATGGGAGAGTTGGAGGTCCGGGGGGGTGAAGCGCTGGAGCTCGTCCAAAAGGTCACCGTGAACGATGCCTCCGGAATCACACCCGGCAGGGCCCAGTACTCGGCCCTCTGTCGGGAGGACGGAGGGGTCCTGGACGACATCCTCGTGTATCGCCTCGAGGACGGTTTCATGTTGGTGGTGAACGCGGCGAATCGGGAGAAGGGCTTTCGGTGGCTCCGGAAGCACTCGGAGGGCCTGGACGTCCAGGTGGACGATCGCTCGGCGGAGACGGCGCTCCTGGCCCTCCAGGGACCCATGGCCCAGACCCTCCTAGCCGAGCACACGCCTCTGGACTTGGACGCCATCGGTTTCTACCGATTCGATCGGGGGCCCGTGGAGGGTGTGGAAGGAATCGTCAGCCGGACGGGCTACACAGGAGAGGACGGCTTCGAGCTCTACCTGCCCGCCGAGGAAGCCGGAACGGTCTGGAGAGCGCTTCTGACACACGGGGAGGACTCGGTCCTTCCCGCTGGACTCGGCGCCCGGGATACCTTGAGGCTCGAGGCCGGACTCCCCCTGTACGGGAACGACCTGGACGAGGAACACACGCCGGTGGAGGCCGGACTCGGATGGATCGTCAAGGAGAAGAAGGGGGAGTTTGTGGGCCGCGGAGTGCTGGCCCGCCAGAAGAGGGAAGGGGTGGAGCGGAAGCTCACCGGGGTCCGGCTCGAAGAGCGGGGGTTTCCCCGGCCGGGGTACCCGGTCCTCGTGGGCGGCGCCGAAGCCGGGTCCCTGACCAGTGGTACCGTGAGCCCAAGCCTCGGCTACGGGATCGGACTCGCCTACCTTCCGGTGGAAGCCAGTGAGCCGGATACGCCCGTGGAGATCCGGGTCCGGAAGCGGGAGCTTTCCGGCAGGACCTGTGCCCTTCCCTTCTATACCGAAGGCTCCCTCCGGCGGTGACGCGGACCATGGACCATGGCCCGTCGGGCCCGGCCGCCACGCGCTTCCGGCTCCGTTTGGCCGTGCTCACGGTGAGCGATCGTTGCGCGAGTGGGGACCAGGAGGACCGGAGCGGCGAGGTGATCGTTCGCTGGGCCCAGGAACGGGGGGCTGAGGTGGTCGAACGGAGCTGCGTCCCCGACGAGACGAGTCGGATCGTGCCCGTTCTCCTCAGGTGGGCCGACGGAGATGGTGTGGATCTGGTCTTGACTACCGGCGGTACCGGGTTCACCGCCCGGGATGTGACCCCCGAGGCCACCCGGGCCGTAGTGGAGCGCCCGGCCCGGGGAGTCGCCGAGGCCCTGGTCCGGACCGGCGAGGCCTCCACCCGGTTCTCCCTGCTTTCGCGAGGCGAGGTGGGGATCCGCGGGCGGACCCTGGTGGTGAATCTCCCCGGCAGCACGGGAGGGGTTCGGGACGGCCTTGAGACGTTGGACCCCATACTGGACCATGCGGTGGGACTTCTTCGAAACGAGGGGGGCCCAGAGGAGTCCCACGCACCCCCTTCCGAGGCATGAGCGAAACGGTCCTCATCTCCACCCATGCCCTGGAGCTGGCGGGCAAGCTCCGAGATGCTTTCCGGGAAGCGGGTCATTCCGTCCGGCTGGTCACCGATCTTGCGGATGTGGAGCGGGAAGGCGGGCGTGGTCTCCTGGTTCTCACCGGGGAAGAGGACCACGGGTCCGCCGGGGCGTCTCTCTCCCGATGGATGGCTGTGGCGGATGTGCCCGTTCTGCTCCTGAAGGAGGGAGCTCCGTCGGTGGACGGCGAAGGCGTGCTGGAGGTGTTCCCCCCTCAGGTGGAGCCGGACGAGGTCGTTCTCACAGGCCGGAAGGCCATGGAGCGCAGAAAGCTCCAGGAAGCCACTGGCATCGTGGGGAATACGGACGCCATGCGGGAGGCGATGGAGCGGGTCGTGCAGATCGCCCCGGTCGAATCCACCGTTCTCATCACCGGGGAGTCGGGAACGGGGAAGGAGCTGGTGGCGCGGGGGCTTCACGCCCTTTCCCCTCGCCGTCACCGATCCTTTATCGCCGTAAATGTGGCGGCCCTGTCGGAAACGCTGCTGGAGAGCGAGCTCTTCGGACACGAGAAGGGGGCGTTCACGGGCGCCATCGATACCAGGAAGGGGCTCTTCGAGTTGGCCCACAAGGGGACGATCTTTCTGGACGAGATCGGAGAGATGCCCCTGACCACCCAGACCAAGCTTCTTCGGGTGTTGGAGCAGCGGGAGTTCCTTCGGGTCGGGGGCGAGAGCCCCATCCGGGTGGACCTGCGGGTGCTCACGGCCACGAACCAGGATCTCAAGCGGCTCGTGGCCCTGGGAGATTTCCGCAAGGATCTCTACTACCGTTTGAACATCCTGAACATCCGGCTTCCTCCTCTGAGGGAGAGGAGGGAGGACGTCCCCCTGCTGGTGGAGCACTTCACCCGGGAAGTGGCCCAGCGGATCGAGCGGCCCTTCCCCGGAATCAGCCGGGAGGCCATGGAGATACTCCAGGACTACGACTGGCCGGGGAACGTTCGGGAGCTCCGGAACCTGGTGGAAAGCATGGTGGTTCTGGCACCGGGTAAGGAGATCGGCGCCGGGGACATTCCCAGCGAGATCCGCTGGCCGGGAGGACGGGACAGGCTTCTCCCCGTTCCCACCGGAACCCGACGGCTTCCGGAAAAGCGGGAAGAAACCGAGTCGGGTGGGAAGGATCGGAGGGAGTTGCGCCCGGAGCTCGAGTTCGTCTTCCGAACCCTCATGGAGCTGAGGATGGACATGGATGAGCTCCGGCGAGAGTTCGAGGAGTACCGGGAAGATGTGGAAGAGCGGATGGGCCTCGGTGGGGCGTCGATGCAGGTGGGGCGGTTCCCTTCATCCAGGGAAGCCCGGGGCTCATCGCTTCTGTCGGAGGGGGAGGTGTCGGAGGCGTCGCCCGGCAACGGAGGGCCCTATCCCGAGGTGGAGGGTCGGAGCGAGGAAGCCGTGTCCGGATCGGGGGCCGAGGCCTCTCCGGTGGAACCTGCGGAACCGGTGCATACCAAAGGGGACTCGGCGGGGGAGGGGAGGGAGGGGCCTGGACCCGAGCCCGAGTCGTCGGAGGATGAGGGCACCGTGGTCTTCCGGCCGGGAATGACGATGGAGGACCTGGAAAGAGAGGCCATCATCACCGTCCTGGAGCGGACCGAAGGGAATCGCCGGGAGGCCGCCGAGGTCCTGGGGATCGGGGAGCGGACCTTGTACCGCAAGATCCGGAAGTACTCCCTCGACCTTTAGCCGGAAGGTCGGGGAATCCGGAAGATCGGCCCCGGGGAGGCTACAGCTCGGCCAGGAGGCCCTGAATGGCCCCCAGGAGCTCGTCACGCCCTTCGCGGGTCTTGGACGAGAAGGGAAGGACCTGGGTGGGATCCAATCCGAAACCCTCGGCGATCTCCCGCTCCAGTCCTGTCCGCTCCGACCGGGAAAGCTTATCCACCTTCGTGACCGCTACCAGCGTGGGAAGGCCCAGCCCGGCGAGGTACTCGAGCATGGTACGGTCCACCTCCATGGGGTCTCGTCGTGCGTCCACCAGATGAACTGCCGCGACGGGTCCGTCCTCTCTGGAAAGATACCCTTCCACCAGGTGCTTCCACCCGTCCCGCATGGCCCGGGGAACCTGTGCGTAGCCGAAGCCGGGCAGGTCCACCAGGAGGAACGCTTCGTTGACCCGATAGAAGTTCAGAGCCTGGGTCTTTCCCGGTCGAGTGGAGACGCGGGCGACCTTCTTTCGGGTACGGCCGAGCAAGGTATTGATGAGGGAGGACTTCCCCACGTTGGACCGCCCGGAGAACGCCACCTGCGGAAGGTGGTCAGGAAGGGCGGCGCCTGGATCGACGACCGATGCCAGGAACTCCACGCTCCGTATCTTCAAGGGGCCTCCCTCCGTCACTGGGATAGGTGCATGCCGGGGCCCGACCACTCACCAGGCCGGTCCCGGCCCCCTTCTCCCTCCAAGGCCAGACCCGGGTGGGCCTTCAGGGCCGCTTCCAAGACCTCGTCCACCGATCCGGCCCGGACGAACTCGAGTCTTTGCCGTACTTCGTCCGGGAGTTCCTCCAGCTCGCTTTCGTTTTCTGAAGGGATCACGACGGTTCGGATCCCCCCGCGGACGGCGGCCACGGTCTTCTCCCGAATCCCCCCCACCGGGAGTACCCGGCCCCGGAGGGTAATTTCTCCGGTGAGGGCCACGTCGTCGCGAGTGGGGCGTCCCGTGAGCGCGGAGACCAGGGCTGCCGCGATGGCGGCCCCGGCCGAGGGGCCGTCCTTGGGTGTGGCCCCCTCGGGAATGTGGATGTGGACATCCATGTCCCGGTGGAACTGATTGGCCAATTCGAGCTTTCGGGATCGGCTTCGAGCGAACGTGAGGGCGGCCACGGCCGATTCCTTCATGACGTCCCCCAAGGTACCCGTGAGCTGGATCTTGCCGGTACCGGGAACCACCACGACCTCCACCTCCAGGATCTGGCCGCCGGCCGGGGTCCAGGCCAAACCGTTGGCCACCCCCACTCGTTCCTCTACACTTCCTGGGCCGGAGGGTCGGAAGCTCGGAGGGCCCATCAGCTCTTCCACCTCCGCCGGCCCCAAGGACTCCGGAAAGGAGGTGGCGGGTCGCTGCTCCGAGACCAGCCGGCGCGCCAGCTTTCGGGCGAGCTTGGCCACCGATCGATCGAGCTCCCGGACACCCGCCTCCCGGGTGTAGGCCTCGATGAGGTGCTGGATCGCCTCGTCGCTCAAGCGGACGGTCCCGTCCGGAACCCCGTTTCTTCGGAGCTGCTCAGGAATGAGGAAGCGGCGGGCGATGGCCCGCTTCTCGGAATCCAAGTACCCGGGAATCCGGATTACCTCCATACGGTCCTTCAGGGCCTCGGGGATTTCCGCCAGGGTGTTCGCGGTGGCCACGAAGAGAACGTCGGACAGGTCGAAGTCCAGCTCCAGGTAGTGGTCCGTGAAGGTGTGGTTCTGCTCCGGATCCAGGACTTCCAGAAGGGCGGAGCCAGGATCGCCGTGGACGTCTCGTGACAGCTTGTCCACCTCGTCCAGTAGGAAGACCGGGTTCCGCGATCCGCTCCGCCGCATTCCCTGTAGGATCCGGCCGGGTAGGGCCCCTACGTAGGTTCGCCGATGGCCCCGGATTTCCGCCTCGTCCCGGACACCTCCCAAGCTCACCCGCACGAAGTCTCGGCCCAGCGCCCGGGCGATGCTCCGGCCCAGCGAGGTCTTTCCCACCCCAGGGGGCCCCACCAGGCAAAGGATCGGCCCCTGCAGCTCCCCCACCATGGAGAGAACCGCCATGTGGTCCAGGATACGGTCCTTCACCTCGTCGAGTCCGTGGTGCTCGGCTTCCAGCAGCTCTTCGGCGGCCGCCAGGTCCGGAGCGTCCTGGGTTTTCCTTTCCCACGGAAGGGATAGGATCCAGTCCAGGTACGTGCGGATCACGGCGGCCTCCGGTGCCGCCGGAGTCAACTTCCTCAGCCGGCCCAGTTCGCGCTCGGCCCGTTCCCGGACATGGGGGGGAAGGGGGGTTCGAGCCAGGGCCTCCCGGATCTCCCCCCAATCGTCGGCCGAGTCCTCGCCCAGCTCCTCGTGGATGGCTTTGAGCTGCTCCTGGAGGTAGAAGTGCCTTCGGTCCCGGTCCATACGGTCCCGGATCCTCTCGTCCAGGTCCGCTTCGATCCGCAGGATCTCCAGCTCCCGGTCCAAGAGGCTCTGCAGCGTCTCGAGCCCCGAGAGGAGGGACTCGGCGGCGAGCAGTTCCTGCTTGTCCTCCACGGGGGCGAGCAGGTGGCCCGCTACACGCTCCAACGTCCCCTGGGGATCGGAGCGTCGGAGCATACGGTCTCCCGCTTCGGGGTCCAGGTGATCATGGAGCCGGATGTACTCGCCGAAGAGCTTTTCCACCCGGCGAAGGAGCGCTTCCACCTCGGCTTGCTTGGCGGGGTCCGGGGAGCTGGGTCGCAGGGGATCGGTCCGGGCCCGGTGGAAGTGGTCGGTGGAGTGGAATCGCCGGACCCGAACACGTTCGATCCCGTCGAGAACCACCCGTGCGGTGCCGTCGTCCAGCGTGCTGACCTCCACCACCTGCACCAGGGTCCCTACCCGGTAAAGATCGGCGGCGGCGGGTTCCTCCACATCGGGATCGCGCTGGGCGACCACGACGAGCCTGCCGTCCCCTTTTCGGGCTTCCTCGAGGGCCGCTACCGAGCGGGGTCGTCCGATGAGGAGAGGAACGACCATCTCAGGAAAAAAGACCAGGTCCCGAAGAGGCACCAGGGGGTAGCTTTGGCCCGTCGGGTTCCCCACCCCGGAGCTGTCCGGGGCCTTCATGGCACCCTCCCGTCCCTCCGGACGCTCACGCCTCCTTCTTCTGGCTTTCGGGATGGAGGACCAGGAGAGGCTGGACGCCCTGCTCCACGCACTCCTGGGTGACGACCACCTCTCGGACGTCCTTTCGCGAGGGGATCTCGAACATCACATCTCGAACGATCCCCTCGATGATCGCCCTCAAGCCACGAGCTCCCGTTCCCCGTTCGATGGCCTTTCGTGCGATGGCTCGGAGAGCCTCGGGGTCGAAGCGGAGCCCTATCCCTTCCAGCTCGAACATCTTCGTGTACTGCTTCACCAAGGCGTTCTTCGGCCTTTCGAGGATCTCCACCAGGGCCCCTTCGTCCAGCTCCTCCAGGTTCACGGTCACGGGGAGGCGTCCCACCAGCTCGGGAATCAGACCGAAGCGCTGAAGGTCCTCGGGCTGGACGTACCGCATGAGGTCCTTCCGCTCGTCCTGCTCTTCGGTCGCCCCTTCCTCCTTTTCGGTTCCGGTCCCGCTCCTACCCTCACCGAAGAAGCCGATCCGCCGCTGGCCGATTCGGGACTCGACGATCTTCTCAAGTCCGTCGAAGGCTCCGCCGCAGATGAAGAGGATGTTCCGGGTGTTGATCTGGATGTACTCCTGTTGGGGATGCTTGCGGCCTCCTTGGGGCGGCACCGAGGCTACGGTCCCCTCCAGGATCTTGAGAAGGGCCTGCTGAACCCCTTCACCGGAGACGTCCCGGGTGATCGAGGGGTTCTCCGACTTTCGGGCGATCTTGTCCAGCTCGTCGATGTAGACGATCCCCCGCTCACAGTCGGTGACGTTGTAGTCGCTGGCCTGCAGGAGGCGGACGAGGATGTTCTCCACGTCCTCGCCCACGTACCCGGCCTCGGTGAGCGTGGTGGCGTCGGCGATGGTGAAGGGGACGTTCAGGATCCGAGCGAGCGTTTGAGCCAGCAGGGTCTTGCCCACACCCGTGGTGCCGATGAGCAAGATGTTCGCCTTCTCGATCTCCACGTCGTCCAGAAGCCCGTGGTGGTTCACCCGCTTGTAGTGGTTGTAGACGGCCACCGCCAGGGATCGCTTGGCCTCTTCCTGACCGATGACGTACTCGTCCAGGGTGGCCTTGATCTCTTCGGGGGTGAGGGTGGGGACTTCGGTGGTGGCCGCCTCCCGCTCCTCCTCCTCGGCCAGGATCTCGTTACAGAGGGATACGCACTCGTTGCAGATGTAGACCGACGGCCCGGAGATGAACTTCTTCACGCTGTCCTTCGACTTGCCGCAGAAGCTGCAGCGCAGATGCTTGTCCGTCGTCGCCATGCTCAACCTCCTTCGGCCTCGGGCCGACCTTCCGGCCGAGCCCGATGGAATTCCGGTGCGTTTCCCTTCTTCGAGGGCGTAGGCCCCTCGAGGGATCAGGCCCCTTCTTCGCCGTTGGACTCTTCGCCTTCCTCGAGCTTCCGGTGGCTGTCCGCCGGCCGCCCGTTGGCCTGGATGTCCTCCTCACCCTCCAGAACCTTGTCGATGAGCCCATACTCCCGGGCCTCGTAAGGGCTCATGAACCGGTCCCGGTCCACGTCCTGGGCGATCTTCTCCACAGTCTGGCCGGTGTGGTGCGCCAGAATCCGGTTCAACCGCTCCCGGATGTCCAGGACCTCCTTCGCCGCGATCTCCAGGTCCGCCGCGGTCCCCTGCATTCCCGACGACGGCTGGTGGATCATGATCCGGGAATTCGGAAGGGCGCTCCGCTTCCCCTTCTCTCCGGCTGCCACAAGGACCGCGCCCATGGAAGCGGCCATCCCGACGCAGAAGGTTGCCACCGGTGCCCGCAGGTGCTGGATCGTGTCGTAGATGGCCAATCCTGCGTAGACGCCGCCCCCGGGCGAGTTCACGTAGAGATAGATGTCCCGCTCCGGGTCCTCGGCGTCGAGGAAGAGGAGCTGGGCCACGATGATGTTTGCCACCGTGTCGTTGACGGGGCTCCCCAGAAAGACGATCCGATCCATGAGGAGCCGACTGAAGATGTCGTAGCTCCGCTCTCCTCGGCTCGTCCGTTCGATGACGTACGGGGGGTAGATGGACATGAAACCTCTGTTTCCGCGTGGAGTGGGGTGGGTCGCCCTAACTGGGCTCCCCTTCCTCGATGGTAGATTGCTCCTTCAGGAAGGAGAATACCTTCTCCTCCTGGATTTCCCGCTCGAGCCCCTGGAGCCGGCCCGATTGCTGAAGCCGCGAGTAGACCTCGCCGGCTTCCACTTCGTTCTCCTCGGCGAGCCTCTGGACCCGCTCGTCCACCTCGTCCTCGGTGGCCTGCAGGCCTTGCATCTCCGCGACCCGGTCTACGATGAGGGCTCGTTTCACCGCTCGTTCCGCCTGTGGGCGGAGGGATTCCTTGGCCCGCTCCACTTCCTCGGCGGGGGCGTTGCCCGTGTCCCCCAGATAGGATTGGAGGTATTGCTCGACCATAGCCTCCGGCACCTCGAAGGGATTCGCCTCCAGGAGATGATCCACGAGCTGGGCCCGGACTCTGGACTCGGCGTTCCGTTCCATTTCTTCCACCAGGTCCTGACGCACCCGCTCCTTCAGCTCCTCCACCGTTTCGAAGTCCCCCACGGTGGAAGCGAATTCATCATCCAGCTCGGGAAGCTCCAGGACCTTCCGGCTCTCCAGCGTGATTCGGAGCCGCTCCTCCTCCCCCCGCCGCTCTTCGTTGGGGAAGTCCTCGGGAAAGCGGACGGTGAAGTCGTTGGTCTCGCCCACGGAGAGGGTGCGGATGGCCTCCTCCACGTCCGGAATGGCTTCCCCCTCCCCGAGTGTGATCTCGTATTCGCGGGGCTCCCCGTCCTCGTCCGTGTCTTCGTCCTCCTCGTCGGTGAGCGGGAGGATCTGGACCCGGACCTGGTCGCCGAAGTCCGGCGGGCCCTCCTCCACGGGCTTGCGGACGCCGTGTTGGGTCCGGAGCCGGTTCAGGACCTTGGATTCGTCCTCCTCCGTCACCTCCACCGGTGGGCGCTTCACCGCGAAGCCCCCGACCCGCTCCACCTCCACCTGCGGAGCCACCTCCACGACCACCCGGAAGCTCAGGTCCTCCTGGGCCTCGTACTGGATGTCCTGCACCTCCCCGTCGGCGATGGGATGGATTTCCCGTTGACGGAGGGCCTCACGGTATGCCTCCTGGATCACCCGGTCCAGGGTCTCCTGCCGGAGCGCCGGCCCGAAGCGCTTCTCCACCACGCTGGCTGGCACCTTCCCCTTCCTGAAGCCGGGAAGGTTCACGCGGCTGGAGAAGGTCCGGGCTACATCCTGTCGCTCCCGCTCCACCACATCGGCGGGGACGGTGACCTGCAGGCTCCGCTTCCAGTTCTCCTCTTCGGTCACTTCCACCGAGAGGCGGGACGTGTCAATGGACATCTATAACGAATCCTCGGGTGTGGGCAGGTGCGAAAGGGGGGACTCGAACCCCCACGGCCAGAGGCCACGAGATCCTAAGTCTCGCGCGTCTACCAGTTCCGCCACTTTCGCACGATGTGAAAGCTGAAAAAACATAACCGGGCCCCGGAGGGCCATCAACGACGGAAGCCGGGAAAGGCGAAGGTTACTCCCTTCCCCTCCCCCGGCTCCCGAAGGTGCCGGCCTGGCTGTCGACCCCGAAGCGGCGGGATGGGCCTACCTTTGGCCCACCGACTCCGAGCGAGCCCTACGGACCGGCGGGCACCCGGACGTTGAAGATGACGTTGGCCCCGTCGGGCGCCAGGAGCTTCAGGTTCACGATGTCTCCAGGCTCCGCCCGCTCCAGGATCTCCTCCACGTCGGCCGGAGTCTCGACGGCTTGGCCGTTGATCTCATCGACGAGGAGGCCCTGCGGAACCCCCCGCCGGGCGGCTGGCCCGCCGGGCGTTACGCGCTGGATGACCACTCCGGAGGTCCGGTCGTAGCCCAACTGCTCGCCCACCTCCGGGTCCAGCTCCGTCACCTCGATCCCGATCCTTGCTTGCGCACGTTCCCGCGGCTCCTCGGCCGGTGGAGCTTCCGCCTCCCGGCTGAACGGGGCCTCACCGAGCGTAAGGGTGAGGCTTTGCCGCTGGCCGTCTCGGAAGAACTCCACCTCCACATCCTGCCCGGGGCGCTTCTGAGCGATGAGCATCTGGAGCTGATTCGATCGCTCCACCGGATCGCTGTCCACCGCGACGATCACGTCGCCCGGTCGGAATCCGGCCTCCCGGGCCGGGCCGTCCTCGGGGACGGCCTGGACCAGCGCTCCGGCCACTCGGGGGAGGTTGTAGTACTCGGCGTCCGTGGCGTCCACCGACTGCATGGAGACACCCAGGTAGGCTCGGCGCACCCGACCGTACTCCACCAGGTCCTCCATGACCCGCTGGGCGAGCTCGACGGGTACGGCGAACCCGTACCCCTGGTAGAAACCCGTCCGGCTGGCGATGGCCGTGTTGATTCCCACCACCTGCCCACGGAGGTTCACCAAGGGCCCACCCGAATTGCCGGGGTTGATCACGGCGTCGGTCTGGATGAAGTCCTCGATGGCGAACGGAGCCACTTCCTCCCCCTCGGAGAGACCGAGCTCCCGGCGGATCACGTCCAGGGAGCGCCCCTTGGCGCTCACGATCCCGCTGGTCACGGTGTAGTCCAGGGTGTTGGGGCCCCCGAAGCCGGGGTTCCCCACGGCCAGGACCGATTCACCCACCCGGAGGTCTACCGAGCTTCCCATGCTCAGGTGCGGGAGGTCGTTCCGGTCCACCTTGAGGATCGCGATGTCCGTGGTGGGATCGGAGCCGATGAACTCGGCGTCCAACTCCTGACCGTTGGGGAAGAAGACCCGAATCCGTTCGGCTCCGCTCACCACATGGTCGTTCGTCATGAGGAAGCCGTCGGACGAGACCACGAAGCCGCTTCCCCCGGCCGTGGCCGGCGGGCCTCGCCTACCCCCCTCCTCGTCATCGTCGGGGAAGGGGAAGAAGCGGCGGAACTCCTCGGGGATGGGCATCGACTCCCGCTGGGCCACCTCGCGCGAGCGTTCCACCTCGATCCGAACCACCGCAGGGGTCACCGCCTCGGCGATGGCCACGAAGGCCGAGCTCACATCGAGGGCTGGACGCACCACCTCTTCTGGAATTTGGGGTTCGTC
>SKSR01000026.1 GCA_007122885.1 Gemmatimonadota bacterium | reverse complement strand
TTCGAACGGTTGGGGAGAGAGGCGGTGGGGGTGGCGGGGGCGGAGGTCCGTCCGTTCCGGGTTTGGCTGGACCATTGGAGGATGGAGTCGGAGGAGGAAGATTCGCTTTTCCCCATGCGGGTGCAGGTGGCCGAGGAGGAGGTGGAGCTGGATCTTCGGGTGGTCTCGGCCAAGCCTCCTGTCCTCCAGGGGAACGAAGGTCTCTCGCAGAAGGGTCGGGAACCCGGCAACGCCTCGTACTACTACTCCTTCACCCGACTCCCCATGGAGGGGACGATCCGCCTGGGGGAGCACACCCTCCCTGTCCGCGGTGAGGGGTGGATGGACCGGGAGTGGGGCACGTCGGCTCTGGAGCCGGAGCACCAGGGTTGGGATTGGTTTTCGGTGCAGCTCGCCGATGGTCGGGAGCTCATGTACTTCGAGCTCCGACGGGAAGACGGCCTCTCCGACCCCCACGATTACGGTGTTCTTGTGGATGTGGACGGGGGGTACCGCACTTTCGAGGGCGACCAGGCGGAGCTCACCGTTCTGAATTGGTGGCGGAGTCCCGTGGACGGTTCCCGCTATCCCTCCGGGTGGCGTTTGGAGGTCCGGGAGGCGGGTTTGGATCTGGAGCTCGAACCTCGCCTCCGGAACCAGGAGATGGACCTCTCCTTTCGCTACTGGGAGGGAGCCGTGAGCGTACGGGGCCGGGGACCCGAGGGAACCGTGGAGGGCCGGGGGTACGTGGAGCTCACCGGGTACGGGGGCGGGGAGGCCGCCCGGGGCACCGCACCTTGAGGGGGGCTCCTATCCCGTTTTTCCCTTGAAGGGATTAACTTTCCAGGGGTTTCCACGACTCACCAGCCCGAAGTCGCTCGGAGACCTATGGGAGCGGATTTCCCGGTCCCGTACCATGAGACGCGAGGGGGCCTCCGTAATGGCGAAGATCATCGTCATCGACGACGAAGGCGCGATCAGGAGCACGGTGCGCCGGATCTTGGAGAGGGTGGGGCACCAGGTGTGGGAAGCGGAGGATGGGAAGGCGGGGCTCGGACTCATCGGCCGGGAAGCTCCCGATCTGGTCATCACCGACCTTCTCATGCCTGAGAAGGAGGGGATCGAGACGATCCAGGAGCTTCGGGCCACCGACTCCGACCTGCCCATCGTGGCGATCTCGGGGGCCGGGTCCGCCGAGGAGGGAGGGCCTCTTCTGGACGCGGAGCTCTTCGGAGCGAACGCAACTCTGCCCAAGCCCTTCAGCGCCTCGGATCTCCAGGAGACCGTGGATCGGGTGCTGGCCGACACCGGACGAGGGTGACGGAGACGGAGTAGTGAAAGGCGGAGCCGGTTCGAGCGGCTGGGTTCGTGTGTGATCGGTCTGGGCTGCGTCGGGCCCCCACCCTCAGGAAGCCCCAGGCGCTCCTTGAAGCCAGGCGTGAAGGTCCCTGAGCTCTTCCAGCGTGATCGTGTGACCGGCCCGGTAGTCTCGGGTGGTGAGGTCCGCCCCGGCCTGCCGCAGCCGTTCCCGCCCTTTCACCGCCAGCCGGTGCGGGATCATGGGGTCCTGTAGGCCGTGTCCCCAGAAGAACCGCATCCCGCGTACCGTATCCAGCTCCGTTCGGATTCCCGGCGCTTGGGCCAGGAAGCCGCTGAGGACGATCAGTCCGGCCACGGCGCCGGGGTTCTGCAGGGCATACGCCAGGCTCGTGGTCCCTCCCTGGGAGAAGCCCCCCAGCGTCACCGTGCTCGGCTCGAAGCCCAGTCGCTCGGGAAGTCCGGCCAGGAATCGGTCCAGATGGGCCACGGACTCCTCCAGGGAAGTGGGGTCCACCCAGTCTTCCCCTTCGTATCGATACCAGGCCCAACCTCCTCCGTACCCCCACTCAGATCCCGGGAACGGAGCCTGTGGGGCGACCAGTGCGGTCCCTTCCGGGAGGTGGGGGGAGATGGGAAGGAGGTCCCGGCAGTCGGCTCCCCGGCCATGTAGCAACACGACCACGGGAGTGTCCCGGTCTGCGCCGGGGGGAACCGTCATTTCGAAGTGGAGCTCGCTCATCAGCCGCCGCGTGTGCCTTTGCCGGTATCCGAGCGCGCCCGGGATCCGGCGCGATCGCACCTTTTTCCAGGCGGATCTCGGGGCTCCCCGGGTTCACCGGCCTCCACGGCTTCGATGACTCTCCGGATTTCCCGGTATCCGTCCAGGAGTCGGGGGCCGGGACGGCCCAGGTAGGCCTCGGGCACGCAAAACACCCGTTGCTCCTGAAGGGCGGGGAGGTCCTGCCACTCCTCGTTCCGGTAGATCACGTCGGGACGGTACTTGGCCGGGTCCACGCCGCACCAGGACAGGATGATCGCATCGGGAGCCAGTCGGTGGACCTCGGTATCCTCCATGGGCCGGCTCTTCACCGGCTCCCGGCCCAGGGGATTGCGGCCTCCGGCTCTCTCGATCACATCGGTGGTCCAGCTCCGGCGGCCTGGCGCGATGACCGGCTTGGGCCACCACTGGACCAGGATCGAGGGCCCTTCTCGGGGCTCGCCGGCGTCCCGGCTCCCGTCTCCCAGGACGGCCCTCATCTCCTGGGCCAGCTCCCGTCCCCGTTCGGGAACCCCCAGGAGCTCGGCGATGGTGCGGATGTTCTCGTAGACGTCCGGAAGACTGGTGGGCTCCGGAGCGATGTAGGGGAGGCCCCGGGCGTCCACTTCCTCCACAACCTTTTCGTGGCCGGGGACGGTGAGGCTGGCCAGGACCAGATCCGGCTCCAGGGCTTCCACCCGATCCACGTCGATCTCCAGGTCCGGCCCGACTCTGGGAAGCGATGCCACCACGCCTTCCGGGTAGTCCGAGTGGTCGTCCACTCCCACCAAGAAGTCCGCACGACCGAGGGCGCAGACGATCTCCGTGTTCGAGCAAGCCAACGATACGATACGCATGGTCCGCGTCTACCCTGAACGGAGGCCCCTGATCCGGAAACCACGGGGCCGGCTCGGGGTAGCCGCATCCAGTGGGAGCCCTCGTGGCCCGGCTCGGACCCTGTCCCGTATCCCGAGCGGGCCGCTGCGGGCTCCCCGTGTGAAATCCCCCTGCCGATGAAGGAGTGCGTGATCCGATGGCTCGAACCCCGTCCACCATGGTTCCCTTGGGAACAGAAGCCGCTCCGTTCAGTCTTCCGGACACGGTCTCCGGTCGGAGCGTATCGCTGGAGGATTTTCAGGAGGGATCCGGCCTCCTGGTCATGTTCCTGTGCAACCACTGTCCGTTCGTGAAACACATCCAGGAAGGTCTGGCGGCGTTCGCTCGCGAGTACCAGGAAAGGGGGTTGGCCTCGGTGGCCATCTCCTCCAACGACGTGGAGCAGTATCCGGACGATGGGCCCGAGGCCATGGCTCGGGAGGCGAAGGAGGCGGGCTACGTCTTCCCTTACCTCTATGACGAGTCCCAGAAGGTGGCTGAGGCATACGGTGCCGCCTGCACTCCCGACTTCTTCCTCTTCGACGAGAAGCGCCGACTGGTCTACCGGGGCCAGTTCGACGACAGCCGGCCGGGCAACGATGTCCCGGTGACCGGTGAAGACCTACGCCGGGCGGCGGACGCCGTGCTGTCCGGGGAGAAGCCCCCGGAGGATCAGAAGCCGGCGGTTGGCTGCAACATCAAGTGGAAGCCCGGGAACCAACCCGAATACCACGGCGTATAAAAGAACGAGCCCGGTTCACGGGTGCGAACTTCCCGAGAGGGTCGTTCAACAGGTCCGGTCGGTTCCCCCTCCGTATCGGTCCTGGCCCGTGGACCGGGCTTTCTTGTACCCAGATCCTTTCCTGAAAAAGAGAACCGCCCCCGGACCCGAAGGCCCGAGGGCGGTTCACCCGTCACGCGCTGCTCCAGCCCGGCGCGAAGGCCGCAACGGCTTGGACAGCGGACGCGTTTTCCGGCTCAGCGGCCGATGCAGCGATCGCTTGCCCGTGCCGGGCTGGAACTGCTACTGGGG
>SKSR01000182.1 GCA_007122885.1 Gemmatimonadota bacterium | reverse complement strand
GGCCACACTCCCGGCTCGGAGGTCCACGATTCCTTCCTCCACCGCCTCCCGGTCGGTCACGGTGGCCGCCTCTCGAACCGCCTTCTCCCCCCACTCGGCGTTCCTCCCCCGCAGCTCCGCCAGGGAGCGCATGTAGGCCGCGGCGTCCTCCATCACTTTTTCGGCCAGACCCACCGGACGGTCATCGTCCTCGGAAGGGTCCTCGTCCGCCGGGCCCGATCCCGGCTCACGGGAAGGGGGGGTCGGTCCCCCACCCCCCGTCTGCACGGGGGTGGCGGCGCCCATGGTCGTTCCCGGGGCCATTGCGGCCACGTGGCTTGCGTAGAGGATGTACGTTCCGGCGCTGGCCGCCCTGGAGCCGGTAGGCGAAACGTAGGTGGCCACAGGGACCGGTGACGAGATGATCCGGTGGATGATGTCCCGGGTGCTTTCCAAGAGTCCCCCGGGAGTGTTGATCTCGAGGACGATGAGCTCGGCCCCCTCCTCCACCGCCACCTCGAAGGCCTTGTCCAGATAGTTGGTCACACCCGGTCCGATGGGCCCATCCACCTTCAAGGACAGGACCAACGGAGGCGGGCCGTCGTCGTCCCCGGTGCCCTGGAACGGGCCGGCGGAGATCGCCAGGGGGACGGCCCCCAGGGCGAGGAACCCGAGCCAGAGCCATAGGCGGAAGGCTGGACGGGAGAGACTTCGGCGGAGGCGAGCCATGGGCATCCTCCAAGAGAAAATGGCGACGGCCTTCATCATACTACCGCTGAGAGGCGCCCGTGCTCCGTCCCGGTCACTTTCCGATCATGGCCGCCCACAAGACCGGGGTTCCGGGCTCTCCCGACTCCACGGAGTTCCGAACCCGCCCTCGCTCACCTCCGCCCTGCGGTCACTGCGGAGCGGGGGGAAGAAGGCCCTCGGCCCGCCACCGGCGGGCCGGAAGAGGAAGCTCCTCCAGCCGTCCCGTCTCCACCCGGTAGATCCACCCGTGGAGATGGATCGGAGGCCCCTCCCCCTCGAGGCGCCGCCGAACCGCCGGGTGTTGAAGGGCGTTCTCCACTTGAGCGATCACGTTCATGCGGGCGAGAGCGTCCGTCCTGGCCTCCTCCCCTTCCACTCCCTCCAACGCCTCTCGCCGTTCCCTGGCCAGGTCCCGGATCGGAGCGATCCAACGGCCCACCTCGCCTTCGTCGAAGCCTTGAATCGCCGCCTCCACACCGCCGCAGCGGGTATGGCCGCTCACGATGAGATGCCGGACTTCCAGGACCGACATGGCGTATTCCAGAACCGCCCCGGACGCCGGGTCACCCTCGGGGAGGAGATTCGCGATGTTCCGGTGAATGAAGAGCTCACCCGGCAGGGTCCGAGTGAGGAGGTCCAGGGGCTTTCGAGAATCGCAGCAGCCCACAAAGAGGAAGGGCGGCTTCTGCCCCCTGCGATGCTTGCTGAAGGCCTCCGGATCCTCCCTGATCCGCTCATCCACGAACCGAAGGTTCCCCTCCAGGAGCCGGTTCGTCTCCCGCGCTCCCCCTCCCCGACCCACCACGAAGACCTCACTCCTTTCCACCGTCGCTCCCTCCCTGGGTGCATGGACCGCTCCGCTCTCCGAACCTTCACATTCCCGGGGCATCGGTCCGTCGAACTCCGGCTCGCGAAGAAGCTTGCGAGGATAACCACGCCGGCTCCCGGAGGGCCCGGCAACACCTGGGGCCGGTCGAACTCCCGGGAACTCGACGAACCTCTCCGGGGTCTCGACTGCAAGATCCGCATGCAACTTCCGCCTCGCCAGGGGTGGGAGACATGCGAGGCGGAGTGCCTCCCCCTGCCACCGGTCCCTTCGATGGTGATGAATCGCTTCACCGGGCACTGCCGAAGCCCACGGCGGCACCGGGTTCCGAGCCACCGGCCGAGCCGTTCCCTGGCGGCGCTGGCGTTCCTGGCGGCGCTGGTTCCGCTGCAGCTCGCAGGCCAAGGGGACCCGTATGAAGCCACTCGGGAGGAGAAGCCCGGACGCCCGCACCTGGAATTCCTGGTCCAACCGGCCGATCCGGGCGAGCTGGGGGAAGGCGGGCGCCACAACGAGGTGCCGGAAGATGGCTCGGGTTGGTGGATGGGCATGTTGGGCGAGCCGGAGGCCACACGGCTCTTCGGAGGGCTGTGGACCCTTCATCTTTACCGGGCCCACGACGGACTCAGCGCCCACCACCTGGTGGGGGGAACCTGGCGGGGGTTTTTCGGGAGCACCTTCATCAACTCGCACGAGGGCCGGACCTTCGCCGCAGGGCTGGCCCGGACCGTGGTGGATGCTCAACGGCGGGACGCCGGGCTCTCGCTCGGCTACCGGGCCGGTGCCCTCCAGGGCTACGACGGCCGACTCCACCCCCTGGCCGAGCGATGGCCCGTGATCCCCGCCGCCGAGCTCACCCTGGGACTCCGGTACAGGAGTGTGGGCGTCCAGTTGAACTGGGCCCTGTACGTGGCCTCGGTGGGCGGCTTCGTCGCCCTGGAGCCCTGACCCCCGGAGCGTCCGAGATCCCCACCGACGTCCCTGCCTCGGTCGCACTCCCCGTCCCACGAGGGCTGCCGCTTTGGCAGCTCCTCCGCCGGTATTCCTGACCAACCCCCCTCGGTGAACCGGCACGCTCCTTGCTAACGGGCGTTCAGCGACGACGCCTCGATCCGGGAAGAAGCCCGGGACACCCTTTTTTCGGAAGCCTCCCCGCATCGAGAGCGACGCACACCCGAAAGGGAAAAGGAGATGGCGGAACGGACCCAACAGCAATGGAGGTGAACGATGGTTAGGCACTGCGGAATGCGCGGGGTGGCCGGAATCGGTGTCATCCCCTTCCTCCCTCTTCTTGGGGGATGCTACACCTATCAGGAGGCCACCTTCGCAGAGGTGCAACCCAGGGACCACGTTTCGGTCCAAATCCAGCAGGAAGCCTACGACCGGGTACGGTCGGAGGCCACAGGCATGTTCCCGCGGAACTACTTCTCCCGCTCCGTCCGGGACGGAAGCCGGCTCCTGAGGGGGCAGGTGGAGTGGGTGGAGGGAGAGACCATGCACCTGTCACTGCCCGGGGCGGGCCTGGCCCGGCTCGACACCGAGATTCGGGCCACGGACGTCGAGGCCTTGAGACGCTCTGAGCTACACCATGCCCGGACCGCAGGGTTCGTTCTCGGCGCCGCTGGGCTCGGCTACCTCCTGTACCAGGGCATCGACGCCGTCTTCGGAGGGGGAGGCGAACAGCCGAGGCCGGGCCCGGGCCCGGAGTTCAGCAGGGCACCCTTGGTTTCCATCCCCATTTTCTGAAACCGACTGGGACACCCCATGATGCGGGTGTCCTCCCGGTGATCAGTCTGGGAGCCTCGGGCCCCCTCGGTGGGAAACCCGGTCCGGTGCCACACTCCCGGCCTCGGGAGGGACACCGCCGAGGGGGCCCGCTTGTTCCGATCCCCTGCAGCCACTAGGCTGGAGGCCGCCCGGACCGTCCGACCGGGCTCCACCGACCCGAAGACCGGAGAGCACGGGGGACCAACGGCCATGGAAGTTTTCACCGCCGCGCCCCACGAGGACCTCCTCGTTCTCGTAGTACAGGTCACCATCCTCCTGGTGACGGCGCGTATCATGGGAGAGGCCGCCCAGCGACTCGGCCAGCCTGCGGTCGTGGGGGAAATCCTGGCCGGGATCCTTCTGGGGCCCTCCCTCCTGAGCAGCGTGTTCCCGGGCCTGGGCGAGTGGATCGTGCCTCAGACCGAGACCCAGGGCTACCTCCTGGAAGTGGTGAGCCTGATCGGGGTCATGTTTCTCCTCCTGATCACCGGCCTGGAGACGGACCTCCAGCTCATCAAGAGGCACGCCCGAACGGCCCTCAGCGTCTCGTGGGGAGGGATCGCGGTCACCTTCGGCACCGGTTCGGGACCCATCTCGTCGGTGTCCCAGAACGCGGGCACGTTGAAGAAGTCGATCACCCCGACCCGGACGCCGGCACCGGTCAGGCCCGCCGCGTGCCAGCTGTC
>SKSR01000173.1 GCA_007122885.1 Gemmatimonadota bacterium | reverse complement strand
TCGTATCGGTGATCGTGCCGGAGCTCGATGCCGTCTTCGTGGCGTATGAAGAACCAGGTGCGGGACCGATCCTCTCCCACATGGAAGGGGAAACGGAGCTCGTCGTCCCCGCACTCCCAGAAGTGGACCACCAGACGGGCGTCCGGGTCCACCTGCGTGTCGCCCTCGGGAGCCCGTAGGAGCTCCCCTTCGTGCGCCGACTCGCAGAGGCCCTCAAGGGTGTTCCAGAAGGCCTCCTGAGCGCCCGTCTCCGTCACCGCCGTACCGTCCCGGTCCGGAGCGTCGTTCTCGGGCTCCAAGTCCTCACCCGGGCCGCACCCGGCCGCCCAGACCGCGATGATCCCCCATCCGAGCCATCGTCCAATCGTTCCGTTCATCTCGTTCACCGCTCCTTGGTATGTGATCGCCGGATATCCGTTTCGAGGGTGCCTCCTCCCGAGTCCCCCATCCGCTGCGGAAAGACTACGTTTTGAGCCCTTCGCCCGGAAGGGGACCGGGGAAGTGGGCCGAGGCCACTCTTGACGAACAGGGACCGCGGCGGTTGCGTCCCGGGCGGTGGGGGACGTACCTGAAGGAGCCCGGTTCCGGACAGGGAAGCCGGAAATGCCGCTTCTCCGTCACCCCCAAGCCTCCGAGGTCCTCGCCATATGAACGTTCTCGTCCTCAACGCCGGATCCTCCACCCTGAAGTTCCAGCTCATCCGAACGGACCTGGAGGCCATGGAGACGGACGCCGACCGACGTTTGGCCCGGGGGGTGGTGGAACGGATCGGAGGGGAGGCCGTCCTGACCCTGGAGCCGGCGGGAAAGGCTCCCACACGGGAGGCCGCCAACCTTCGGGATCACGCAGCGGCGGTGGACCATATCCTCCGCTGGGCCACGTCCTCCGGCTCCGGGGTGGACCTCACGAGCTTGGGTCACATCGAGGCGGCCGGCCACCGGGTGGTACACGGAGGAGAGGACTTTCGCGACTCGATCCTGGTGGACGACGAGATCCTTCGTCGCATGGAGGGGACCATCGATCTCGCTCCCCTTCACAACCCACACAACCTGAAGGGCATCCGGGCGGTGGCCGAGGTCCTGGGTCCCGGCGTGCCCCAGGCCGCCGTCTTCGACACGGCCTTCCACGGGACCCTGCCGGAGCACGCCTACCTCTACGCCATCCCCTACCCCCTGTATCGTCGCTACAAGGTCCGCCGCTACGGCTTCCACGGCACATCCCACCGCTACGTGCGCTGGCGGTACGAGCGGCTTACCGGGAAGCCGAGGAGCGAAAACCGGCTCGTCACCCTCCACCTGGGCAACGGCTGTTCAGCCTGCGCCATAGACGGGGGCCGCTCCGTGGACACCTCCATGGGGTTCACCCCCCTGGAAGGCCTGGTCATGGGAACGCGCTCGGGGGACGTGGATCCGGCGGTCCTGGACTTCGTCGCTCAAAAGGAGGGAATGAGCCTCCCGGAGGTGGAGAGGCTCCTCAACACCCAGTCCGGCCTCCTGGGCATTTCCGGCCTGACCCACAACATGCGGGAGCTTCTGGAGGAAGCCCGGGAGCACGACGACCGCCGAGCCAGGCTCGCGATGCGCCTCTTCGCCTACCGGGCCCGAAAGTACGTGGGAGCCTACCTGGCCGTCCTGGGAGGCGCCGACGCGGTGGTGTTCACGGGAGGAATCGGAGAGAACGCCCCCTCGATTCGAGCCGACATCGTGGAAGGGATGGAATGGCTGGGGCTTCGCCTGGACCCGGAGGCGAACGAGGAGATGGTCGGGGGAGCCGAGGGCCCCATCACCACCCCCGACTCCACCTTGGCCGCGTGGGTCGTCCCCACCGACGAGGAGCTCCTCATCGCCCGGGACACGGTCCGGCTCGTGAGCCGGGCTCCGTCGGGGGACTGACCCGGAGCGAACCTACAGGCGGGTCAGCGGCGGCCTTCCTCGTGGGCGGGGGAGCAGCGGTCGTCGTCAACCCGGTCGTAGACGACCCACCCCAGCTCGTACGCGGCCACATCTCCCTCCTCCGTTCGCTTTTCGTTTCGCTGGCTGTGGATCCACCCTTCCGGGGTCACCAGGATCTTGTTCCTACGGTGGAGTGCCTGGTAGTCCTCCCGGTTCGTGTCCCGGATCGGCTTGGCCGCCTCCCCCGCCTCGCACTCCCAGAGGTTCATCCGCCAGGGCGCCGTGCAGGAGTAACGGAGCTCGGCCGAGTCATCCCCAGGCGTGCCTCCCCAAACCTTCTGCGTCCACTTCCCGTCCCCTTCGTGCAGCCACTCTTCGTAGAAGTGAGACATGGCCCGATCCTGGGCCACCAGGAAGTTCTGGATCGTCCAGCGCCCTTCGCCCGAGCGCTCCACTCCGTTCCACTGGAGGACGGGCTCGTCCAGGGAGTAGTCGTCGCTGAAGACGTCCCGCCGGCCGTCCTCGGCGAACCGATAGCTCACGGAGAAACAGCCATGCAGCTCCTCCACCTGCTCCAGGCCATCGAGTTCAGGATCGCCCTCCCGGGCTTCCTGGCCCCGAAGGCCCTCGGCCGGGGCGAGGAGGAGTGCAGCGCAGGCCAAGAGCCAGGCGGCCCCGACCGCCTTGCCCACCTCCATCCCTTCCCTCTCCGTCTCCCACATGTTCGCCCCCTTTCGTGTGGAAACGTCCGGAGCTCTCACGTACGACCAGGAGCACGGTATACCTGAGATCACCGGCACTCTCGTGTCGTTGGCTTCGGCTCGCGCGCCGCTGCATCACGCCCTGCGGCGGAGCTCCGTAGGTGTGGCCCGGTCAAACGATTCCAATAACACACCTTACCCCATCCCGTCCAGACCGACGGACGGACCGCGTTCGCTCATCGCAAGGACCTGAGGGATGTGGGGGGAGTAGCTCCAGATTCCCATCGCGTGGCCGGGAGCCGCTCAAACGACAAGGCTTCCCGCGGGGGTACTCCGGCCCTGGTGGGCCTGTGGTGGGCCGCTCTGGCCCATGTCTCAGCGGGAACTTCGTAGACGAAAGGGGCCGGGACAAGCCTCTGCAGCTCCGGGAAAGGGGGGGCAGGACCTCGAGGTCCTGCCCCCCCACTCCAACCGCACCAGAAGATCGTCAGGGGAGAACACCGAGGCCTCGACCCTCGGGAGCTCGGAAGGGCAGCTCAACGCTCACCATCACCAGTCATTCGCTCCCGAAATCGGGCCCACTCGAGCTCCAGGACCAGCCCTTCGGCGGCGCGCCGATCCGCACCCCACCGGGGCGCGATCCCGAGAGGGCCAACCCGGTTTGGATCGGGGTCGTGAGGATCCTCACACCGCTTGCAGGAACGGGTCAGGTGAAGCCCACTGATGGGCAGGCTGACGACAACCTCATGTGGGCCACTGTCCCCGCCTCATCCACCCGCCCGTCCGGTGTTGGCTCGATCCCCGCGGGCGGTGGGCCAGGGGGCGCCCTCGTAGCCGCCGTTCGTCGACTCGGCCTCGACGATCCCGTGCACGGTGCCTTCTGGTTCCCCTCTCGAGTAGGAAGTCCCGATGATCGTCCCGTCGAAGCCGATGGCGGGCGATGCTCGACTCTGTTCGCCGGTCCCGTAGTCCCATAGGAGCCTGCCGTGAGAATCCAGCGCGGTGATGGCGTGCCCCCCGGGCCCTTGTTGGCTGGTCCTGACGTAGACGGTGCCGTCCGCAGCCAGGATCGGCGTGACCGGACTCCTGCCGGTCCTCGCTGGATAGCTCCACAGGATCGATCCTCCGGGATCGACGGCGTACACATCGCCGGCGATCGCGTAGATGGTGCCGTCCGGTCCGATCGAGGGCGACGACACCACCCCCCGAAAGTCGAGCTCCACGCTCCATCGCTCCGTCCCGTCCGGGTTCACGGCGTACAGATTCCCGTCCCACGACCCGAAGTAGATGGTCCCATCCGTTCCGATCGACGGCGACGATTGGATGATGTCGCCCGTCTCGAAGGTCCACCGCAACGAGCCGTCAGGGTCGAAGGCATACAGGTGGTTCCCGTTGCCCCCGCCCAGGTAGATCGTACCGTCCGC